>JACZKT010000478.1 GCA_014859905.1 Rubrivivax sp. | reverse complement strand
GCGCCCGGGCCACAGCCGATGGCCCGCGTCGCTCGCCGGCTGGCTGTGCGCGGTCCGCGAGGCAGCGACGATGGCGAAGCAGACGGGGTGCGAACTGAACCCGGCGTGACCCGGTGCCGTGACGACTTAGACGTCTGGACGTCTATACTGCTGTATTCATATCCAGTGGGGATGCCATGCAGCGACGCCGGCCCGGTGAAATCAGAGACGCCATCGTTCATGTGCTCGAAGGTCGCAAGTCGGGCGTCAGCGTGAACGAAATCGGCGCCGAGGTTTCGCGCCTGATCGGCGAGGTGCCGGCGTCCTCGGTGCGTTCGTATCTGCACCTCAACACGCCCGAGTTGTTCGCCCGCATGGATCGCGGCCAGTATGCCCTGAGTGGATTCGAGGCCGATGCTGTTGCCGCGGTGCCGCAGCCGCAGTTGCCGATGGAAGAGTTCAGTATCGGCAATGCCCGCCTGGTGCATGCGGACTGCAACGACTGGCTGGACCTGCAGTCGTCGAACAGCATTCATGCGGTCGTGACCGACCCGCCGTACGGCTTGGTCGAGTACTCGGACGATGAACAGAAGAAGCTGCGGCAAGGGCGCGGCGGCGTCTGGCGGATCCCACCCAGCTTCGATGGTGCGAAGCGTTCGCCCTTGCCGCGTTTCACCGTGCTCAGGCCGACCGACCTCGACGCGCTCGAACGATTCTTTCTGGCCTGGGGGCGCAGCCTCATCCGCGTTCTGGTTCCTGGGGCCAACGTTGTCGTGGCGAGCAATCCGCTGCTTTCCCATCTGGTGTCGGGGGCGCTGGCCCGCGCTGGCCTGGAGCGCCGAGGCGAACTCGTCCGTCTCGTCATGACCATGCGCGGCGGCGATCGGCCCAAGGCGGCGCATGTCGAGTTCAGCGACGTGAGCGTGATGCCGCGTTCGATGTGGGAACCATGGCTGCTGTTCCGCAAGCCGCTCGAGGGGCGGGCACAGGACAACCTGCGCCGCTGGGGTACGGGCGGCTTTCGGCGCATCAGCGATGAAAGGCCCTTCGGCGACGTGATCGAGTCAGCCCCGACGCGCGCAGCGGAGCGGCGACTCGCGAACCACCCGAGTCTCAAGCCACAGTCGTTCTTGCGGCGTGTGGTTCGCGGCGTGCTTCCGCTGGGGCAAGGGGTGGTCCTCGATCCCTTCGCCGGCTCTGGCTCAACACTTGCTGCAGCCGAAGCGGTGGGCTACTCCAGTATCGGCATCGAGCGGGACGCGCAGTACTGCGCCTTGGCGCGTGACGCCATTCCACGACTTGCCGCATTGCGTGTCGCTGACACCGCCAGCGCCGTGCGAGGTGCTCAGGCCAGATAGACCCAGCAGCGGCGCAATTTCGCGATGCCTTGTGCGTGCAGCGTTGCGGTGCGCGTGCCGAGTTCGCCGCGCGCATTGCGCCGGAAGTCGTCGACCGTCACCTCACCGAGATAGATCTCGGTGAATGTCATGGGCCGACGGTCGCGCGCCGGTTCCGTCTCGTTGTCGACTTCGTAGACGAAGACACACATCCATTGATCGCGTGCGCCATGGGTGTCGACGGCGCCACCGGCCTTGCGTGTGGTCTTGATCTCGACGCCCTTTTCACCGGCCTTGACGGCATTGGATGGGTATTCGCCCTTCAGCACCAGGTCGGGGTGGCCGTTGAAATACGTGTTCACGACCAACGCGCGCGAGTGCTTGGCAAGGCTGGCCGTCAGCATGTCCGACAGGACACCGGACATGATGGCCGGGCGCAGCACGTCGTCCAGCCTTTCGAGGACCTTGGCAGCGAGGCCGGTGTTGACGTCGTGGAAGAAATCGTAGACGTCCTGGGCAGCGGCCCGGATGTCGTCCAGCCGCAACTCGAAGGGCAACTCGGCGCTGCGGTTCAGCTTCGACGGATCGAGCGAGTTGCGATGCGGCGCCATTCCAGTTCCAAGCCTCTTGCTGCTGTGATTGTCAGTCAAGAGGTTTGCGGCCTGCCGGGGCTGTACGCCGGACGGCGTATTCCGCGCCGGGCCGCGTCTGCCCAGACTCGCTCCTGTCGTCCACACCCTCAAACCCCTTGCAGGAGTCCGCAGCCATGAACACCACCCGCCGCCAAGCCGGCAAGACCCTCACCGCCATCGCGCTCGGCCTGTCCGCGCTCGGCTACTCCAGCCTGGCCAGCGCGCAGGCGACCATCAAGGTCGGCGTGCTGCACTCGCTGTCGGGCACCATGGCCATTTCGGAAACGGTGCTCAAGGACACCGTGCTGATGGCCATCGACGAGATCAACGCCAAGGGCGGCGTGCTGGGCAAGAAGCTCGAGCCCGTGGTCGTCGACCCGGCGTCGAACTGGCCGCTGTTCGCCGAGAAGGCCAAGCAGCTGATCAGCCAGGACAAGGTGGCGGTGACCTTCGGCTGCTGGACCAGCGTGTCGCGCAAGAGCGTGCTGCCGGTCTACGAGCAGAGCAACGCGCTGCTGTTCTACCCCGTGCAGTACGAAGGCGAAGAGCTGAGCAAGAACGTCTTCTACACCGGTGCCGCGCCCAACCAGCAGGCGATTCCCGCGGTGGAATACCTGATGAGCAAGGACGGCGGCGCGGCCAGGCGCTGGGTGCTGCTGGGCACCGACTACGTCTACCCGCGCACGACGAACAAGATCCTGCGCGCCTTCCTCAAGGCCAAGGGCGTGGCTGATGCCGACATCATGGAGGAATACACCCCCTTCGGACACGCCGACTACCAGACCATCATCGCCAAGATCAAGAAGTTCGCCGGCGAAGGCAAGAAGACGGCCGTCGTCTCCACCATCAACGGCGACAGCAACGTGCCGTTCTACAAGGAACTCGGCAACCAGGGACTGAAGGCCACCGACGTGCCGGTGGTGGCGTTCTCGGTGGGCGAAGAGGAATTGCGCGGCGTCGACACCAAGCCGCTCGTCGGGCACCTCGCGGCCTGGAACTACTTCCAGTCGATCAAGAACCCGACCAACGACGAGTTCATCAAGAAGTGGAGCGCCTACGCCAAGGCCAAGGGCATCGCCGGCCACAAGGACAAGGCACTCACCAACGACCCGATGGAAGCCACCTACATCGGCGTGCACATGTGGGCGCAGGCGGTGAACAAGGCCAAGAGCACCGACACCGACAAGGTCATTGCCGCGATGGCCGGCCAGACCTTCAAGGCGCCCAGCGGCATCGTCAGCAAGATGGACGAGAAGAACCACCATCTGCACAAGAGCGTGTTCATCGGCGAGATCAAGGCCGACGGCCAGTTCAACGTGGTCTGGAAGACGCCCGGCCCGGTGGTGGCCGACCCCTGGAGCGACTACATCCCCGAGAACAAGGGCAAGCTCAACGTGCCCGAGATGACGAAGGTCGCGGCCAAGTGAGGTGGCACCCCGGCGCGGCGCCCGCGCGCTGCGCCGCGGTGATCCTGGGCCTGGTGCTGTGGCTGGCCGGTGCCGGCACCGCCGCGGCGCTGACGCAGGAACAGGCTCTGGCCGTGGCCGCGGGCGATAGCGAGACGCGCATCGCGGCGCTGAACGCCGCCGTCGCGGCGACCGACCCGGCACTGGCCAGCTATGTGCAGGCGCTGCTGGCCGACGAGGTCAAGGTCGCCGATGGCCGGGCGTACATCGTGCGCGGCGAGCAGGTGCTCGACGCCGCCAGCGGCACCCCGGCGCTGCTGCCCGAGGGCGCCGAGGACGTGCTCAACAACAACCGCATGCGGCGTGAACTCGGCGCTGCGGCAGCGGCGATGCAGTTGCTGTCGCCCGACCGCGAGCAGCGTGCGCGCGGCATCGCCGAACTGCGCAGCCAGGCCGACGAAAGCAAGCTGCCGCTGATCGACAAGGCCGCCGCGGTGGAGACCGACGCGGCGCTGAAGGAGCAGCTGGAATTGCTGCGCGCGGCGGTGGGCATCTCGTCGCAGGACAAGTCGCGCCGGCTGCAGGCCGCCACGCTGCTGGCCGGGAGCCGGCTGCCGGCCACGCGTGCGCTGCTGCTGGAACGGCAGGCCGAGGAAGGTGACCCCGAAGTCAAGGCCGCCATCAAGTCGTCATTGGCCGCGGTCGAACGCCGGCTGCTGTGGGGCGAATGGCTGGGCGTGTTCTTCACCGGCGCCAGCCTGGGCTCGATCCTGATGCTGGTGGCGCTGGGCCTGGCCATCAGCTACGGCCTGATGGGCGTCATCAACATGGCGCACGGAGAACTGATGATGGTCGGCGCCTACGCCACCTACGTCGTGCAGAACCTGTTCCGCCAGCACCTGCCGGCGGCCTTCGACGCCTACATCCTGGCCGCCATCCCGGTCAGCTTCGGCGCTGCCGCGCTGGTCGGCGCGGTGCTCGAACGCAGCGTCATCCGCTGGCTCTACGGCCGGCCGCTGGAGACGCTGCTGGCCACCTGGGGCATCAGCCTGATCCTGATGCAGCTCGTGCGCACGGTCTTCGGCGCGCAGAACGTCGGTGTCGAGAACCCGGCCTGGCTGTCGGGCGGCGTGCAGGTGCTGCCCAACCTGACGCTGCCCTACAACCGGCTGGCCATCATCGCCTTCGCGCTGCTGGTGCTGGCGGGCGTGGCGCTGCTGATCTCCAGGACCAGGCTCGGCTTGTTCGTGCGCGGCGTGACGCAGAACCGGCGCATGGCCTCGTGCGTGGGCGTGAACACGGCGCGCATCGACACCTACGCCTTTGCGCTGGGTGCCGGCATCGCCGGTCTCGCCGGCTGCGCGCTGAGCCAGGTCGGCAACGTCGGGCCCGACCTCGGCCAGGGTTACATCGTCGACAGCTTCATGGTCGTCGTGCTCGGCGGCGTCGGTCAGCTCGCCGGCACCGTCTATGCGGGCCTGGGGCTGGGCGTGCTGAACAAGCTGCTCGAAGGCTGGCAGGGCGCGGTGCTGGCCAAGATCATGGTGCTGGTCTTCATCGTCGTCTTCATCCAGAAGCGGCCGCAGGGCATCTTCGCCCTCAAAGGACGGAGTGCCGAGGCATGACGCGCTCGTTGGGGCCCAAGGGCTGGGCGGTGCTTGTCGCCGCCAGCCTGACGATCGTGGTGCTGATTCCGCTGCTCAACCTCGTCGTCCCCGAGAGCAGCGTCTTCCACCTCAGCGACTTCCACGTCAGCCTCGTCGGCAAGATCCTCTGCTACGCGATCTGCGCGCTGGCCATGGACCTGATCTGGGGCTACACCGGCATCCTGTCACTGGGCCACGGCCTGTTCTTCGCTCTCGGCGGCTACGCCATGGGCATGTACCTGATGCGCCAGATCGGCCTGGACGGCAACTACAGGAGCGCGCTGCCCGACTTCATGGTCTTCCTGGACTGGAAGGAGCTGCCCTGGCACTGGCTGCTCTCCGACAGCTTCGTCGCGCAGATGTTGCTGGCGCTGGCCGTGCCGGGGTTGCTGGCCTTCGTGTTCGGCTACTTCGCCTTCCGTTCGCGCATCAAGGGCGTGTACTTCAGCATCATCACGCAGGCGCTGACCTTCGCCGCGATGCTGCTGTTCTTCCGCAACGAGACGGGTTTCGGCGGCAACAACGGTTTCACCGACTTCAAGCGCATCCTCGACATCCCGCTCGGCACCCCCGCCATGCGCGTCCTGCTCTGCGTGCTGACCGGCGTCGTGCTGATCGGATTCTTCCTGCTGGCGCGCGCCATCGTCGCCAGCAAGTACGGGCGCGTGCTGCAGGCCATCCGCGACGCCGAGACGCGGGTCATGTTCACCGGCTACAACCCGCTGGCCTACAAGCTCAGCATCTGGACGCTGTCGGCCGTGATGTGCGGCGTCGCCGGGGCGCTGTACGTGCCGCAGGTGGGCATCATCAACCCGGGCGAGATGAGCCCGGCGGCCAGCATCGAGATCGCCATCTGGGCCGCCGTGGGCGGGCGGGCGACGCTGATCGGCCCCATCGTCGGCGCCTTCTTCGTCAACGGCGCCAAGAGCTGGTTCACGGTGGCCTTTCCCGAGTACTGGCTGTTCTTCCTGGGCGCCTTGTTCATCGCCGTGACGCTGTTCCTGCCGCACGGCCTGATCGGCCTGTTCAGGCGCAAGGGGCGTGGCGAATGACGCCCGACCTCATGGAAGCCGGCGCGCGCGCGCTGGCCGCGCACCAGGCGCGCAGCCGGGCCTACGTGAGCGACGAGGTCTATTTCGGCCAGGGCGTGGCGCTGTACGTCGACGAGATCAGCGTCAGCTTCGACGGCTTCAAGGCGCTGAACGCGCTCAGCCTGACCATCGACGTCGGCGAACTGCGCTGCATCATCGGCCCCAACGGCGCCGGCAAGACGACGATGATGGACTGCATCACCGGCAAGACACGGCCCGACAGCGGCCGCGTCTCCTTCGGCTCCAACATCGACCTGCTGCGCCTGAGCGAGCCGCAGATCGCGCAGGCCGGCGTCGGCCGCAAGTTCCAGAAACCCACCGTCTACGAGCAGCTCACGGTGTTCGAGAACCTCGAGCTCGCGCTCAAGGCCGACCGCCGCGTGCGCGCCGCGCTGTTGCACCGGCTCACGGGTGCGCAGCGCGACCGCATCGGCGAGGTGCTGGTGCTGATCCACCTGAAGGGCGAGGCCCAGCGCATGGCCGGGCTGCTGAGCCATGGCCAGAAGCAGTGGCTGGAGATCGGCATGCTGCTGATGCAGGACCCCAAGCTGCTGCTGCTGGACGAGCCGGTGGCCGGCATGACCGACGAGGAAACCGAGCGCACCGCCGAACTCTTCCTGTCGCTCGAAGGCCGCCACTCGCTGGTCGTGGTGGAGCACGACATGAAGTTCGTCGACCAGCTCACCCAGGGGCGCAAGAAGGTGACGGTGCTGCACGAGGGCAGCGTGCTGGCCGAAGGATTGTTGTCTGAGGTGCAGGCCAACGAGAAGGTCGTGGAGGTGTACCTGGGGCGCTAGCCCCAGGTCCACCTTCGGTGGCATGTTCGGCTCCCCCGCGCCCCCTCCGGGAGGGGGCTCCAGCATGAATCACGAGGTCGGCAATCGATGCTCAGCGTCAGCGGATTGAATCAGTACTACGGCGGCAGCCACATCCTGCGCAACGTCGGCTTCGAGGCGAAGCTCGGCGAGGTCACCGTGGTCCTTGGCCGCAACGGCGTCGGCAAGACGACGCTGCTGAAGAGCCTGATGGGCGTGGTGCCGGTGAAGACCGGTCGCGTCACGCTCGACGGCAGCGACATCAGCAAGGCCACCCCCTACGAGCGTGTCGAACGCGGCATCGGCTACGTGCCGCAGGGCCGCGAGATCTTCGGTCGCCTGACGGTCGAGGAGAACCTGCGTATGGGCCTGGCCACGAAGCGCGGCGGCACGGCGATCCCGGCCGAACTGTTCGAACTCTTCCCGGTGCTCGGGCAGATGATGCACCGCCGCGGCGGCGACCTCTCGGGCGGCCAGCAGCAGCAACTGGCGATCGCGCGCGCACTGGCCGCCGGCCCCAGGCTGCTGATGCTGGACGAACCCACGGAAGGCATCCAGCCCAGCATCATCAGGGATATCGGCCGCGTCGTGCGCATGCTCGCCGACCGCGGCACGATGGCCATCGTGCTCGTCGAGCAGTACTACGACTTCGCCGCCGAACTGGCCGACCAGTACCTGGTGATGGAACGCGGCGAGATCGTGCTGCGCGGCCGCGGCCCCGACATGCAGGCCGACGGCGTGCGCCAGAAGATGTCGATCTGAGCGTTTCTTGAGCTCAAGCGCCCGGCAGCGGGAACCACGCCGGGTCCAGCGCCACCGTCTGGCCGACCACGCCGACCAGCTCGACGGTGTTGAGGTCGATATTGGCGACGAATTCGACCAGCGAAGCCTGCGTGAAGCTGCCATCGGCGAGCAGGCCGGTGTAGGCCACCAGCATGTCCAGCGGGATCGGCGTGCCGACGATCGTGCTCCACAGATGGGCCACCAGTTCGTCGTCGGGAACGCCGGGCGCGTAGTGGTTGATCATGGCCTGCGCCAGCTCGAGCTGGTTGCCGCCCTGGCGGTCGAGTTGCGCCGTCCACTGGCTCAGTTCGGCCTGAGACGGCGCGCGGTCGAAGCCGGCGTTGAACATCGCCCAGGCCTGGTAGGTGTGGCCGCCCGGCAGCGTGTCGCTGGCCAGCACGATGTCGGCGAACTGCAGCCGCTCGATCGACAGCAGTGTGTCGCTGCCATCGGCGCCGCCGGAGACGGTGCGCGCGACGCTGTCGCCGGCCAGCAGATAGTCGGCCCGTGGGCCGCTGAAGATCACCGTGTCGATGCCGTCGCGGCCGTCGAAGGTGTTGTTGCCCGCGGTGCCGCGGAAGATGTTTTGAGCCGCGTTGCCGATGCCGTTCGCCGCCGCACCGGTGAGCACCAGGTTCTCGAGGTTGTCGGGCAGCGTGTAGCTGACGCTCGATCGAACGGTGTCGATGCCGCCGGCGGGGCTTTCGGCGATGCGGTCGAGCGCACTCGTCACCGTGTACTGGTCGTTGCTGCGGCCGTGGCTGAAGACGCTGGCGCTGCCATCGTCGTCGATGATGGTTGCCGCCACCAGGCGCTGTGCGATGGTGGCGTTGGTGGCGCTGAACAGGTCGAGCGAGAAGACCTCGTCGCCCTCGGCAGTGATGTTGTCGGTCAGCAGCAGCGGTATCCACTTGACCGTCTCGCCGGGAGCGAAGACCAGCGTCTCGGACTTGGCCTGGAAGTCGGCAGCGTTGTTGGCAATGGCGGTGCCGTTGACGAGCTGGTAGTTGACGGTCACGCCGCTGCGCGACGGTGCACTGAGCTGCAGCACGAAGCCGGTCATCGCATCGCCCTCGCTGACGACGATGGGCAGGGCAGTCACCTGCGGCTGGCTGACGCGGGGTTGGTCGCTGGCGCCGATCATGGCCGCGCCGTTGCCGTCGACGATGGTCGCGCCGACGGGGTTGCCGAGCACGAGGCCGAAGCCCTCGGCGTTTTCGGTCAGCCCGTCGTCGAAGATGTCGACCACCACCGTCTTCACCATTTCGCCCGGCGCGAAGTGCAGCACGCCGCTGCTGGCGCGGTAGTCCTGGCCGGCGGCGGCGGTGTCGTCGGCCGTGGCATAGGCAACCGAGACCGGGCTCGCCGACGGCCGGTCGAGCCAGACGAAGAAGCTGGCCAGGCCCGCCGACTCGTCGACCACCGTGTCGCCGACCCGGATGCCCGGCGTGCCGGTGGTGCCGTCGTTGTCGGCGATGTAGGCGGGCGTATAGCGCTGCGGCACGACGCCGTTGACGGGGCTGAAGAGGTTGAGCCAGAACGCTTCGGTGCCCTCGGCGGCGGTGTTGTCGGTGATCAGCACCGTCACCGCCTTGCTCGTCTCGCCGGGCGCGAAGAGCAGCGTCTCGGACTTGTCGTGGAAGTCGGCGGCGTTGTTGGCGATCGCCGTGCCGTTGTCGAGCTGGTAGCTCACCGTGACGTTGCTGAGCGACGGTGCGCTGAGCTGCACCACGAAGGTGGCGTAGGCGTCGCCTTCGCCGACGGCGAGCGCGCGCGCCAGGATCTGCGGCGTGCCGGTGGGCGGCGCATCGTTGCGCGCGATCTCGGCCACCCCGAACGGTTCGGCCAGCGTCGCCTGGACGGCATTGCCGAGCACGAGCCGGAAGAATTCGCTGCTTTCGGCCAGGCTGTCGTCGAAGATCTCGACGGCGACCGTCTTGACCATCTCGCCCGCCGCGAAGTTCAGCACCCCGCTGGCGGCGCGGTAGTCCTGCCCGGCGATGGCGGTGTCGTCGGCGGTCGCATAGGCGACGGCGACCGCGCCCGCCGAAGGCCGGTCGAGCGAGACCATGAAGGTGGCGAATGGCCCGCTCTCGTCGACCACCGGATCGCTGACCGCGATCGCCGGTGTGCCGGTGGTGCCGTCGTTGTCGAAGATGAACGCCGGTGTATAGCGCATCGGCACCACGGCGTTGACGGGGCTGAACAGGTTGAGCCAGAAGACCTCGGTGGCTTCCTCGGCCGTATCGTCGCTGAGCAGCACGGTCACGGTCCGGGTCGTTTCGCCGGGGGCGAAGCTCAGGGTCTGCGACTGGTCCCGGAAGTCGGCCGCGTTGTTGGCAATGGCCGAGCCGTTGTCGAGCTGGTAGCTGACCGACACGGTGTTGGGCGACGGCGCGCTGAGCTGGATCACGAAGCTGGCGTAGGCATCGCCTTCGCCGGCGGCCAGCGCACGCGCCAGGATCTGCGGCGTGCCCGTGGGCGGCGCGTCGTTGTGCCCGATCTCGGCCGTGGCAGGGCCGTGCGCCAGCGTGGCGGCAACCGGATTGGCGAGCACGAGCTTGAAGAATTCCGCACCCTCGGCCAGGCTGTCGTCGGCGATGTCGACGAAGACGGTCTTGACCATTTCGCCCGGCGCGAATCTGAGCACACCGCTGGTTGCGCGGTAGTCCTGCCCGGCGACGGCCGTGTCGTCGGCCGTCGCGTAATCGACCGCGACATTGATCGCCGAGGGCCGGCTCAGCGAGACCTGGAAGGCGGCGCGGCCCGTCGCCTCGTCGAGCACGAGGTCGCGCACCGCGATCGCCGGCGTGCCGGTGGTGCCGTCGTTGTCGAAGAGATGGGCCAGCGTGTAGCGCTGCGGCACCACGGCGTTGACGGGGCTGAAGAGGTCGAGCCAGAAGGCCTCGGTGCCCTCGGCCGTGGTGTTGTCGGTGATCAGCGCCGTCAGCGTCTTGGTCGTCTCGCCGGGCGCGAAGACCAGCGTGCCGGACTGGGCCTGGAAGTCGGCGGCGTTGTTGGCGATCGCGCTGCCGTTGAGGAACTGGTAGCTGACGGTGACCGCGTTCAGCGACGGCGCGTCGAGCTGCACGACCCAGTGGGCATAGGCGTCACTTTCGCCGGCGGCGAAGCCGCGCGCCCCGATGCGCGGCGTGCCTGTCGGCGGCGCGTCGTTGCTGCCGATCTCGGCGACGCCGAAGCCGTTGGCCAGCGTCGCGCCGCTCGGGTTGGCGAGCACGAGCCTGAAGGTCTCGGCGGTCTCGGCCAGGCTGTCGTTGACGATGCCGACGGTGACCGTCTTGACCATCTCGCCGGCGGCGAAGTTCAGCAACCCGGCCGCGGCCAGGTAGTCCTGCCCGGCCACGGCGGTGTCGTCGGCCGTCGCATAGCTGACCGACACCGGCCCGGCCGCGGGCCGGCTCAGCGAGACGAAGAAACTGGCGCTGCCGGCCGCCTCGTCGACGACGATATCGTTGACGGCGATCGCCGCCGTGCCGGTGCTGCCGTCGTTGTCGAAGATGAGCGCCGGCCAGTAGCGCTGCGAGACCACCGCGTTGACGGGGCTGAACAGGTCGAGCCAGAAGACTTCGGTGGCCTCGGCGATGGTGTTGTTGGTCAGCACCGCGGTGACGGTCTTGCTCGTCTGCCCGGGCGCGAAGACGAGCGTGCCGGACTGCGCCTGGAAGTCGGCGCTGTTGTTGGCGATCGCGCTGCCGTTGAGGAGCTGGTAACTCACCCGCACCTCGCTGGCCGAGGCCTCGTCCAGCGTGATCAGGAAGTCGAGCGAGGCGGCGCCTTCGCTGGCAGCCACGGGTCGGACACAAAAATAGGGCATGGCGGCTCCTCATCCAGGGGGACGACGGCGACAAGGCCGCCCCGTCGTCGTCCAAGCCGGGGCGTGACCGACAAGTTAGGCGCAGCCGCGTTACTGCAGAGTTACCGTGGTTGCCGGCAGGGCCGCGCCGCCGGGCCGGAAGCTCAGCCCCGCCGCCGATCGGCCGCCGCCAACAAGGCGCGGTTGGTCGGGTTGCGCTGTAGGAAGCTGTCGCGGAAGGCCTCGGGCACCTGCGGCAGGGCCACCTGGCGGATCCAGTGGGCGGCGCTGGCCAGCGCCTGCAGCGCCTCGTCGCCGGCGGCGCAGTCGTCGAAGACCTGCACCGCGATCCACCAGGCCTCTGGCAGATACATGTCGGCCGGCTGCACGCGTTGCAGCCGTGGCAACAG
>JACZKT010000477.1 GCA_014859905.1 Rubrivivax sp. | reverse complement strand
GGCGCGGCCACGGCGTGGCTGTAGCCCTCGCTGCCGTGGCCGAGCTTGAACACGGCCACCACCTGCACCAGCTGCTGCGCCTGGTCTCTCAGGCTCTCGGCGGCGGCCGCGCTTTCCTCGACCAGCGCCGCATTCTGCTGCGTGGCCTTGTCCATCTGGCTGACTGCCTCGCCCACCTGCGCCACCCCCGAGCTCTGCTCGCTGGAAGCGGCGCTGATCTCGCCCATGATGTCGGTCACGCGCTTGATCGAGTTGACGACCTCGGTCATCGTCGTGCCGGCCTTGTCCACCAGAGCCGTGCCCTGCGCGACTCGCTCGACGCTGTCCGTGATCAGCCCCTTGATTTCCTTGGCCGCGTCGGCACTGCGCCCGGCCAGGCTGCGCACCTCGCTGGCCACCACCGCGAAGCCCCGCCCTTGCTCGCCCGCGCGCGCCGCTTCCACCGCCGCGTTGAGCGCCAGGATGTTGGTCTGGAACGCGATGCCGTCGATGACGCTGATGATGTCGGCGATGCGCCTGGAGCTGTCGTTGATGCCCTTCATCGTCTCGACCACCTGGCCCACCACTTGCCCACCTTCGATCGCCACCGTCGACGCGCTCAGCGCCAGCTGGTTGGCCTGACGTGCGTTGTCGGCGTTCTGTTTGACCGTCGAGCTGAGCTGCTCCATCGAGGCAGCGGTCTGCTCCAGCGCGCTGGCCTGTTCCTCGGTGCGGCTGGATAGATCCTGGTTGCCCTGCGCGATCTGCGCGCTCGCGGTGGCCACGCTGTCCGAACCCTGGCGCACGTTGGAGACCACCTTGGCCAGGCTGGCCTGCATGTTCTTCAGCGCCCGCAGCAGCATCGCGGTCTCGTTCTTGCCCTCGGCATCGAACTGCATGCTGAGGTCGCCCGCCGCCACCGCGGTGGACACCTCCACCGCCTGGCGCAGCGGACCCGTCACCGAGTGGATGATCCAGGTCGCCAGCACGAACGCCAGCAAGAGCGCGATGCCGCCGCCGACCCACGACGTCGTCTTCGATGCCACCGCCGCCGCATCGGCCTGGGTCTGCGCCACCTGCAGCTGCTGGTCCTGGAACGCGATCGTGCGATCCAGTTCCTCGAGGTAGGCGGTCTGGGTGATGCGCATGTCGCCCATCAACAGGGCCCTGGCGTCGTCGGCCTTGCCCGCCCCCATCAGCTCGAGCAGCTTGTCCGTCTGCGTCACGTAGACCGCGCGCGACTCGTTCAACTTTGCCAGCCGGGCCTGGCCCTTGTGCGACTGCATCTGCTTCTGAAGTCCTTCGAAGTGCTCGACGATTTGCTTGCGCATCTCGGCCACGTGGTCGGATTCCTTCTTCACGTCGGCCGGGCTGGCCACCAGCAGCATGTTGCGGGTGGCCTGGGCGATCTCGTTGACGTGGCCCTCGATCTCGTACAGCGCGACGATCACCGGGTACTCCTTCTGCAAGGCGACATCGAAGGCCTTGTCGACGGTGTCGATCTTGGCCAGCGCCATGCCGGCCATGAGGAGGACCAGGAGCCCCAGCGCTCCGAAGCCGATCCTGAGCTGGGTGGATATCTTGATGTTGTTGGTTTTCATGATGCGCGTCCTACGCAGTGAAAGAAGCTTGAGTGGATCTGCACGGGAGCAAGGCCCATGCCGGGGCGCACCTCCCAAGCCCGGGACGAGTCGCCCCCACGTGGCCGGTGGCGTCGGGATGCATGGGCTGCGCCTGGCGCTGGCGCGGCCGGACCGCAGCAGGCGGCGTGGGGTTTTCTTGATGGGTGGCGCTCATGGGTGACCCGTCGTGCTTGGGTCCGTACGGACTATCGGCTGCCGGGGCACAGCACTGAAGGCCGAAAAGCGGGCCCTTCTGCGCGCACTTCGCTGTCGGGCCCGTTCACCGCGGTCCTGAAGACCCGAAGGCCTGCGGGCCGCCACCTTCGGCAACCGTGCAGCCGCGCCAGCAGCGGCGTCACCGTCGGCACCGTGAGCATGATGCTGGCCACCGCCACCGCCGCCGCCAGCAGCGAGGCGGCCGCGATCAGGACCGCGGCGCCGCCCACCATGAAGTGCAGGCCGGCCCAGTCGGTACCCAGGCCACGAGCGGCCAGCCAGGCCAGGCCCAGGGTCCAGCGGGCGGATGCCGCCACGCGCACCATCAGGCAACGGAAGGTCCAGCCCGCGGCCGCAAAGGCGGCCAGGAACAGCGCCTGCTTGCCCACCCGCTGCCAGTCCATCAGGATCGGCAGCGCCGTCACCGCGAAGGCCAGCAGCACACCCAGCGCCAAGCCGGCGCTGATGCCGCTTTCACGGCGGTAGCGCCAGGCCTGGCTGAGGTCGAGCTCGATGCCGGCAATCCACACGAAGATCATCACCGCCCACCAGGCCATGCCGTCGAGCGCCGTGATGACCGCCGGCGCGAGGACGAAGGCGTAGTACTCCGGCGCCGCCGCCCCCGGCACACCGGGGCCGAGCGGATGCCGGCAATGATCTGCACCACCGCCAGCGGCGCGAAGTACTCAGTACGCCCCAGCCGTCAAATCAGGTATGGCACGCTGAAGATCAGCAGCATGGCGATCAGGAACAGTTCGGTGGTGTTCATCGGCTGGGCCCGCGCGCCGACGGCGCGGGCCGCAGCGAATCCGACCGACCGAACGGGCTCTGCTTGCCACCGGGAGCGCGTTGCGCCTGCTTCGCTCTGCGGCGGCATGCCTCGCCCGACCGCGGCGAGGAGTCAACACCCCCACGCCGCAACGGCGATCAGAGTTTGCTTCTCGCTTCCTTCAGCGCTTCCTTGGCGTCGCCGACCTTCTTCTGCACCTTGCCCTCGAGTTTCTTCGCCAGACCCTTGGCTTCCTGCTCTGTACTACCCAGCAACTTGCCGGCCTTCTGCTGCACCTTGCCTGCGGCTTCCTTGACAGCGCCCTTGACTTGGTCCTTGTTCATGAAATCACCTCCTGTGGGTGTTGAAAAACCGGGTGGCCTCGGTCAATAGGCGTAAATCATCTTGCCCGAGGCGATGTCGATCGTGAGTGCCTTGATGCCGAACCGACGCACCGTGCGGGGAATCAGAACGCGTAGTTCAACTGCGCCGACAGGATCATCGTGTTGCTCTTGTACTCGCCGTTCAGCAGCCCATAGGCGGCGGTGCTCGGCGGGTCGCCGCTGGCGTTGATGGTGGCCTTCTTCACCCAGATGTAGGCCGCGCCCACGTCGAAGGCCATCGCGTTGCTGAAGCGATACTGCCCGCCCAGCGTCAACCAGGTGCGGTCGGCATCGGGCAGCCGCGGCGTGCGAAACGCCGTCTGCACCGGCGACTGGTCGAAGGCCACCCCGCCGCGCAGCAGCCAGGCACCACCCGGCCGGTAGTGGGCACCGGCAGCCACCTTCCATGAGTTCTCGAAGTGCTCCGGCGTGCTCTGCAGAACCCTGCCGTCGCTGCGCACGAAGGTCAGCGTCTTGATCGTCGACCAGCCCGTCCACTGGGCGTCGATCATCACGTCCCAGTGGCTGCCCAGGGCGCTGAACAGCGACAGGTTGACGATCGGCGGGATCTCGACATCGGAGGTGACGCCCGAGTCGAACAGCGCGACCGCGTTCACGCCCGCCGCCAGTGCCGCCACCGTGGCTGCCAGTGGCGCCGGCGCCGCCGGCACGGGGTTCGTGAACTGCGCGCTGCCCTTGATGTGGTACTTGAGGGCCGAGCGGTAGTGAAGGCCGACGCGATGGTCGGGGCTGATGTCCCACAGCAGGCCGGCATTCCAGCCCCAGGCGTTGTCGGAGCCCTTGATGCGGGCGCTCGATTCCAGCCCCGGGGTCGCCTGGGCGATGGCGTTGAAGGTGGCCGACCCGGGCGCGATGCCGTTCAGCGCCGCCGCGTTGAGCAGCGCGGCCGAGTAGTTCACCTGGTTGGTGAACTCGGCCAGCATGCGCTGGAAGTTCAGTCCCAGGCCCAGCGCGAAGCCGCGCGCCGGTTTCCACGACACGCCCGGATTGACGTTGAGCGTCTGGATGCTCGAGCGTATGGCCTGGAAGCGGCCGACCCAGCCTTCGTCGTATTCGGTGACCAGGCCCCAGGGCGCGGTGATGCCGATACCGGCCGACCATTGGCTGTTGATCGGCGTGGCGAAGTACATGTTGGGAACGGGGGCCAGGCTGCCGGCGTCGCCGCCGTTGCCGCCCAGCGCCTGCTGGCTGGCCGCCACCGAAGCACCGTTGCCGAACTTCATCGACGGTTTGATGAGGTGCAGGACGGCGATGCCCTGGCCGCTGCGGATGCGCGACAGGCCGGCGACGTTGGACCACAGGGTGCTGGCGTCCTCGGCGCTGGCGGCGCCGCCGGCAAAGGCCGACCCCAGGCCCGAAGCCGACGTTTCGTTGAGCAGGAAGCCCGCGGCCCCGGCCGGCGCGGCGCCCAGCGTGAGCGCGAAAGTGGCAATGGCACACGCCATGCGCGTGTGTGCAAAACGGATGCTCATGGCAAAAACTCCTGGTCAGATGGAAGATGCCACCCCCCAATGTTGGGCGCCCATCCTGAGTCAAGCCTAGGCCTGACCGGCACGCGAACATTGATCAGGCTCAGCGCGCGTGAAGAATTCGTTGCGCGGCGACAGGATCTACACGCACCCAGACGCCGGTCAGGACGCGCCGCCGGGCCAGCTGCCGGCCTTGCCGACGAGGATCGCCAGCGCCACTGCAACGCCGCCAGAGGGCGTCCAGCGAGCACTAGCTCGGGTTCAGGTGGCCAGGGCCTGCGCGATGCTGCCTTGGGCGGCGTCCAGCCGACGCTCGGCCTCGGCCGCGTCGACGCCGGCCTCGAGCATCACGATCGCCACCTTGACGCGCGAGCCGCAGGCCGCCAGCGCCGCCTGCGCCTGGGTCTCGGTCGCGCCAGTGGCACGCAGGGTCAGGCGCAGCGCGCGCTGCGCCAGCTTGGCGTTGGTGGCGCGCAGGTCGACCATCAGGTTGCCGTGGACCTTGTGCAGGCGCACCATGACGCTGCTGCTGAAGGTGTTGAGGGCGATCTTCTGCGCCGTACCGGCCTTCAGCCGCGTGCTGCCGCTGATGACTTCGGGCCCGGTGTCGAGCAGGATCGCGACTTCGCAGGCCGTGGCCAGCGGCGCGCCGGGGTTGTTGACGAT
>JACZKT010000476.1 GCA_014859905.1 Rubrivivax sp. | reverse complement strand
CTCCTGCTCTTCGCGCTGGCGCCGGGCTTCGGCCAGTTCGGCTTCCTGCTGGCGGATGGCCTCGGCCTGCGCCTGCGCTTCTTCCTCGCGGCGCTGCAGATCCAGTTCTTCGGCGCTGGGGCCGGCTGGCTCCTCGACTGCCGGTGCGTCGTCACGCTTGACGAAGACGCGCTTCTTGCGCACCTCGACCTGGATCGTGCGCGCGCGGCCGCTGGAGTCGGCCTGCTTGATCTCGGTGGTGGACTTGCGCACCACGGTGATCTTCTTGCGCTCGCCGGGCACGTTGGTGCCGTGGGCGGTACGCAGGTAGTCGAGCAGGCGTTCCTTGTCCGGCTCGGTCAGCGCGTCGTCGGGCGAGCTCTTGGTCACGCCGGCCGATTGCAGCTGCTCCAGCAGTGCCGTCGTCGGGCGGCCGAGCTGCGCGGCGAACTGTGCGACTGTGATCACGGCCATGGGTCGGATTTCCTCGGGTGTGTCTTGCGTGTGGGCGGCGAGTGTCGGGCGATGGTTCAGGCGGTGAACCAGTGCTCGCGCGCCTTCATGATCAGCGCGCGTGCCGGCTCGTCCTCGATGCCGCTCAGTTCGGTCAGTTCGTCGACGGCCAGGTCGGCCAGGTCGTCACGGGTGTGGATGCCACCGGCAGCGAGCTTGGCGATCAGTTCAGGCGCGAGGCCCTTGCCGTCGAGCTCGAGGTCGCGCAGATCCTGCGAAACCTCCTCGACCTGCTCTTCCTTCTTGATTTCCATCGTCAGCAGCGCGTCCTTGGCACGGGTGCGCAACTCCTGCACGGTGTCTTCGTCGAAGCCTTCGATTTCCAGCATTTCCTGCAGCGGCACGTAGGCCACTTCTTCCAGGCTGGCAAAGCCCTCGGCGATCAGGATGTCGGCCACTTCGGCGTCGACGTCGAGCTTGTCGACGAAGAGCTGGCGCACAGATTCGCTCTCGGTGGCCTGCTTGGCCTGCGACTCCTCGGCCGTCATGATGTTGATGCGCCAGCCGGTGAGCTCGGAGGCCAGGCGCACGTTCTGCCCACCGCGGCCGATGGCGATGGCCAGGTTCTCCTCGTCCACGACCACGTCCATGGCGTGGCGCTCCTCGTCGACGACGATGCTCTGCACGTTGGCCGGCGCCAGCGCGCCGATGACGAACTGCGCCGGATCCTCCGACCAAAGGACGATGTCCACGCGCTCGCCCGCCACTTCGTTGGTGACAGCGTTGACGCGCGAGCCGCGCACGCCGACACAGGTGCCGATCGGGTCGACACGGCGATCGTGCGAGACGACGGCGATCTTGGCGCGCGAGCCGGCGTCGCGGGCGCAGCTCTTGATCTCCAGCAGGCCCTGTTCGATCTCGGGCACTTCCTGCGCGAAGAGCTCGATCATGAAGGCCGGGGCGCTGCGCGACAGCATGATCTGCGGACCACGCTGCGTCGGGTCGATGCCCAGCAGCACGGCGCGCACACGGTCGCCGCTGCGCAGGTTTTCCTTCGGGATCATCTCGCTGCGCTTGAGCCGCCCTTCGATGCGGCCGCTCTCGACGATGATGTCGCCCTTGTCCAGGCGCTTGACGGTGCCGACGAAGATCTTCTCGCCGCGCGAGAGGAAGTCGTTGAGCAACTGTTCGCGCTCGGCGTCACGGATCTTCTGCAGGATCACCTGCTTGGCCGCCTGCGCGCCGATGCGCCCGATGGTCACCGAATCGATGGCTTCCTCGATGTAGTCGCCCTCCTCGATGTCGGGGATGCGCTCCAGTGCCTCGGACAGCAGTTCCTCGGCGTCGGGGTTCTGCAGCCCGGCGCTGTCGGGCACCACCAGCCAGCGGCGGAAGGTCTCGTAGTCGCCCGTGTCCTGGTCCACCGCGACGCGGATGTCGACCTCGCCGCCGTGCAGCTTCTTGGTGGCCGAGGCGAGTGCCGCCTCCACGGCGCCGAACACGACGTCGCGATCCACGGTCTTCTCGCGCGAGATGGCGTCCACCAGCATCAGCATTTCGCGATTCATCGATTCCCTAGCCTCCGTCAACACCGGTCACTGCCGGATCGGCCGCGACTGCATCCACCTGAGCGCCGTCCTTGGACTGGCGACCCTTGAAATCCACCACCGGCACCAAGCGCGCCTCGCGCACTTCGTCGAGCGCAAAGCCCAGCACCTGCGCGGCCGGCTCGGCCGCCTGGGTGGCGGTCTTGACGCCCGCCTTGCCTGCCGGCTTGGCGGCCGCCTTGCCCGACACCTTGCGCTCGCTCAGCTCGAGGCACCAGCCGCCGCCCTGCTCAGCGCGGACAAGCACGCCCTTCCAGACCTTGCGGCCCTGGAACGGCAGCTTCAGCGTCAGGCTCACCTCGTGGCCGGCAAAGCGCTCGTAGTCGGCCTCGCGCTTGAGCGGCCGATCCAGGCCCGGCGACGAGACCTCGAGCCGCGTGTAGGCCACCGCATCCACTTCCAGCGCGTACTGCAGCTGACGCGTGACCTGCTCGCAGTCTTCCACGGTGACGAACGCGCCGGCGCCGCCGGCGTAGGCCCGGCCCGGCACGCGGTCGATGAAGACGCGCAGCGTGCCTGAGGGCACCCGCTCGATGTCCACCAACTCGTAGCCCAGGCCCGTCACGGTGGCAGCCACCGCCTCGCGCCAGGACGTCGTCGGGCCCGCCGCAGCGCTGACGCGCTGCGCGCTGGTGGTGCCTTCCACACGGCCTACCCTGCCTGGGGCCCTGCCCTGATGTCCGCTTGCTCTCAAACCTGCTCGTCCTGGCATTTCGCCGAAAATGTTCTGCCGTCGTCCTTGTCCCACCCGTGCGCTGCCCGTGCTCCGGCCGCAACAGCGCAATAGCGCAACAGGCGATCGGGCAAAAAAAATGGGCTGGAAGACTCCGCCCATGCAGCTTTACCCGGAAAAAGCGGATTATAGCCTGCACATCTCCTGCGGGCAATACCAGGGCCCGGTCGGGTGCCGTGCGTGCCAGAATCGCCGCCGCAACACGATCATCGGAGACGACATGGGCTTTCTGGCTGGCAAGCGCTTCCTCATCACCGGCGTGATTTCGAACCGTTCGATCGCCTACGGCATCGCGCGCGCCTGCCGCGCCCAGGGCGCCGAACTGGCTTTCGCCTATGTGGGCGAGCGCTTCCACGACCGCATCGCCGAATACGCGCGCGAGTTCGACTCCGAGCTTGTCTTCCAGTGCGACGTCGCCGACGACGCCCAGATCAACGCCCTGTTCGAGCAGCTCGGCCGCCACTGGCCGCAGTTCGACGGCTTCGTGCACTCGATCGGCTTTGCGCCGCGCGAGGCGATCTCGGGCGACTTCCTCGAAGGCCTGTCGCGCGAGAGTTACCGCATCGCGCAGGACATCTCGGCCTACAGCTTCCCAGCCATGGCCAAGGCGGCGCTGCCCTTGCTGCGTCCCGGCGGCGCGCTGCTGACGCTGACCTATCTGGGTGCGGTGCGCGCCGTGCCCAACTACAACACGATGGGCCTGGCCAAGGCCTCGCTGGAGGCCAGCGTGCGCTACCTGGCAGCCAGCCTGGGGCCGCGCGGCTTGCGCGTCAACGGCATCTCGGCGGGCCCGATCAGGACGCTGGCCGCCTCGGGCATCAAGGACTTCAGCCGCCTGCTGGGCCTGGTGGCGCGCAGTTCGCCGCTGGGCCGCAACGTCACCATCGACGACGTCGGCAACGTGGCGGCCTTCCTGCTGTCGGACCTGGCTGCCGGCGTCACCGCCGAGATCACCTACGTCGACGGCGGCTTCAGCCACGCCATGAGCGGCGCCGGCGTCGAGCCGGCTGCTTGATCAGAGTCGGCGGTCAGGCTTCGGCGACGCAGTCGACGTAGTAACGGCGGCGCCCGTCTTCGGCGCTGTCCTGCGCCACCAGGCCGTGGACGTCGGTCTCGAAGCCCGGGAAAGCGGCGTTGAACTCGCGCGCGAAGCGCAGGTAGTCGACGATCTTCCTGTTGAAGCGTTCACCCGGGATCAGCAAAGGGATGCCCGGCGGGTAAGGCGTCAGCAGCGCCGTGGTGATGCGACCTTCCAGCGCGTCGACGGCCACGCGCTCGGTCCTGCGGTGCGCGATGTAGGCAAAGGCGTCGCTGGGCTTCATCGCCGGCTGCAGGTCCGAGAGGTACATCTCGGTCACCAGGCGCGCGATGTCGCTCCTGGCATACATCTCGTGGATGCTCTGGCACAGGTCCTTGAGCCCCATGCGTTCGTAGCGCGGGTGCGCGGCGCAGAACTCCGGCAGGATGCGCCACATCGGCGCGTTGCGGTCGTAGTCGTCCTTGAACTGCTGCAGCGCGGTGAGCAGCGTGTTCCAGCGGCCCTTGGTGATGCCGATCGTGAACATGATGAAGAAGGAATACAACCCCGTCTTCTCGACCACCACGCCGTGCTCGGCCAGGAACTTGGTGACGATGCTGGCCGGGATGCCGGTCGCCGAGAACTGCCCCGACATGCCCAGCCCCGGCGTGATGATGGTGCACTTGATGGGGTCGAGCAGGTTGAAGCCTTCGGCCAGGTCACCGAAGCCGTGCCAGGTCTCGCCGGCGTGCAGGACCCACTCGCGGCTGTGGCCGATGCCTTCGGCAGCCAGCGTGTCGGGGCCCCAGACGGTGAACCACCAGTCCTGATCGCCGAATTCGGCCTCGACCTTGCGCATGGCGCGCCGGAAGTCGAGCGACTCCTGGATGCTCTCTTCCACCAACGCCGGGCCACCGGGCGCTTCCATCATCGCCGCCGCCACGTCGCAACTGGCGATGATGGCGTACTGCGGGCTGGTGCTGGTGTGCATCAGGTAGGCCTCGTTGAAGAGGTGGCGGTCGAGCTTGCGCTCCTGTGCATCCTGCACCAGGACCTGGCTGGCCTGGCTGATGCCGGCCAGCAGCTTGTGCGTGCTCTGGGTCGCGAACACCAGCTGGTCCTTGGGCCGCTGCCGCTTCTTGCCCATGGCATGAAAACTGCCGTAGAAGCGGTGGAAGGCGGCGTGCGGCAGCCAGGCTTCGTCGAAATGCAGGGTGTCGATGTAGCCGTCGAGTGCGTGCTTGATGGTCTCGGTGTTGTAGAGCACGCCGTCGTAGGTGCTCTGCGTCAGGGTCAGGATGCGCGGCTGCACGGTGGCCGGGTCGACATCGGCCAGCAGCGGGTTGGCGGCGATCTTGCGGCGGATCGCCTCGGGCGAGAACTCGCTCTGCGGGATCGGGCCGATGATGCCGTAGTGGTTGCGCGTCGGCGTCAGGAACACCGGCACCGCGCCGGTCATGATGATGCTGTGCAGGATGCTCTTGTGGCAGTTGCGGTCGACCACCACCACGTCGCCCGGCGCCACCGTGTGGTGCCAGACCATCTTGTTGCTGGTGCTGGTGCCGTTGGTGACGAAGAAGCAGTGGTCGGCGTTGAAGATGCGCGCCGCGTTGCGCTCGCTGGCCGCCACCGGTCCGGTGTGGTCGAGCAACTGCCCGAGTTCCTCCACCGCGTTGCAGACATCGGCGCGCAGCATGTTCTCGCCGAAGAACTGGTGGAACATCTGGCCCACCGGGCTCTTCAGGAAGGCGACGCCGCCGCTGTGGCCGGGGCAGTGCCAGGAATAGGAACCGTCCTGCGCATAGTCCATCAGCGCCTTGAAGAACGGCGGCGCCAGGCCGTCGAGGTAGCTCTTGCACTCGCGGATGATGTGGCGGGCCACGAACTCCGGCGTGTCCTCGAACATGTGGATGAAGCCGTGCAGCTCGCGCAGGATGTCGTTCGGGATGTGCTGGCTGGTGCGCGTCTCGCCGTAGATGTAGATCGGGATGTCGGCGTTCTTGCGCCGGATCTCCTGGATGAACTTGCGCAGGTTCAGCACCGCCGGGTCGAGCTCGGGGCCACCCTGGAATTCCTCGTCGTCGATGCTCAGGATGAAGGCGCTGGCGCGGCTTTGCTGCTGCGCGAACTGGCTCAGATCATGGTAGCTGGTGGCGCCGAGGATCTCGAAGCCCTCCTTGACGATGGCGTCGGCGAGCGCGCGGATGCTCAGGCCCGAGGAGTTCTCGGAGCGGAAGTCTTCGTCGATGATGACGATCGGGAAGCGGAAACGGAGCATGGGCGCGGCCTCGGCGGCTAGTGCAAGTGCGCCAAGTGTAGGGTTGTCGGCGTGCGGCTTGCGGATCGCTACACTCGATCGAACGCAAACGTTTGCAGGAGCCCGATGTGGAATGGAATGCACCCATGCTCTGGTGGTTGGCCACCGGCGGCCTGGTGGCGGCCGAACTCGCCACCGGCACCTTCTACCTGCTGATGGTGGCGCTGGGCTGCGCCGCCGGCGCGCTGGCCGCGCACGCCGGCCTGGGCAGCACCGGGCAGATGGCCACCGCGGCGCTGCTGGGGGCGGCCTTCACCGCCGCCTGGCACTTCAAGCGCGCACGATCGCCGCGTTCCGCACCGGCCGACTTCAACCGCGATGTCAATATCGACATCGGCGAGACGGTGCACGTCGACGCCTGGGCTGCCGACGGCTCGGCACGCGTTCGCTACCGCGGCGCCGCCTGGACGGCGCGCTTTGCCGGTATGGGCACACCGGCGCCGGGGGCACACGTCATCGTCGCCGTGCAGGGCAACCATCTGCGCGTGGCACCCGCCGCGCCACACTGAAAGAGAAATCATGGAATTCGCACTCGTCCTGGCGATCATCGCCGTCATCTTCATCATGCGTACGGTCAAGATCGTGCCGCAGCAGACTGCGCTGGTGGTCGAGCGCCTGGGCAAGTACGACCGCACCCTGGTGCCGGGGCTGAAGTTCGTCATCCCCTTCATCGAACGCGTGGCCTACAAACATTCGCTCAAGGAAGTGCCGCTGGACGTGCCGAGCCAGGTCTGCATCACCAAGGACAACACGCAGTTGAGGGTCGACGGCATGCTGTACTTTCAGATCACCGACCCGATGCGTGCCAGTTACGGCTCCAGCGACTACCTGTTGGCGATCACGCAGCTGGCGCAGACGACGCTGCGCAGCGTGATCGGCAAGATGGAACTCGACAAGACCTTCGAGGAGCGCGACATGATCAACGCCAGCGTCGTCAGCGCGCTGGACGAGGCGGCCCTGACCTGGGGCGTGAAGGTGCTGCGCTACGAGATCAAGGACCTCGAGCCGCCGGCCGAGATCCTGCGCAGCATGCAGGCGCAGATCACCGCCGAGCGCGAAAAGCGTGCGCTCATTGCCGCCTCCGAGGGCCGGCGCCAGGAGCAGATCAACATCGCCACCGGCGAGCGCGAGGCCTTCATCGCGCGTTCCGAAGGCGAGAAGCAGGCCGAGATCAACAAGGCCGCCGGCGAGGCGGCGGCCATCATCGCCGTGGCCGACGCGACCTCGCAAGCCATCCGCAAGATCGCCGCCGCCATCCAGGAGCCCGGCGGCGAAGCGGCAGTGCAGCTGAAGGTGGCCGAAAAGGCGGTCGAGGCCTACAGCCAGCTGGCGCAGAAGAACAACACCATGATCGTGCCGGGCAACATGACCGAGGTCTCGGCGCTGATCGGCACCGCCATGGCCTTGATCAAGGGTGTTCCCGCTGCGCGATGAGCCAGGCGCTCAACGTATTGGGCACGCCGCTGGTGGCGTGTTCCTACGACCCGCTCACCGGCTGGACCCGCGACGGCTGCTGCCACACCGACGAACACGACGCCGGCAGCCACGTCATCTGCGCCAAGGTCACGGTGGAGTTCCTCAACTTCGAGATGGAACGCGGCAACGACCTCATCACGCCGCGCCTCGAGCACCGTTTCCGAGGCCTCAAGCCCGGCGACCGCTGGTGCGTCTGCGCGCTGCGCTGGCGCGAGGCCTACGAGGCCGGCTGCGCACCGCCGGTGGTGCTGGAAAGCACCCACGCGCGGGCGCTGGAGTATGTGCTGATGGAGTGGCTGCGCAAGAAGACAGTGGCACCGGTCGGCTAGACTCGCGGCTTGCTGCGGACGGGTGGATGAGCGGTTTAAGTCGCATGCCTGGAAAGCATGTGGGGGTTAACAGCCCCCCGCGGGTTCGAATCCCGCCCCGTCCGCCAGCGACCCGCTCAGCCTTCACCCAGCCGGCCCATGTGCTCCCCCGCCCGTACCGCCGTGTACAAGTCCAGGTAGGCCCGCGCCGGGCCCTCCCAGGACAGCGGTTGTGACATCGCCGTGGCTACCAGAC
>JACZKT010000475.1 GCA_014859905.1 Rubrivivax sp. | reverse complement strand
ACCACGCGGTCGGTGACCGTGGGAATTCCGAGCATGCGCTTGCCGCCGTCGGACTTGGGGATTTCCACCCTTCGCACCGCCTGCGGCGTGTATCGCCCGTCCTCGATCTGCGCACGCAACGCCGGCCAGTGTTCGCGCGCATGGGCAGGCCAGTCCTGCACGGTCACGCCGTCAATGCCCGGCGCCCCCTGGTTGGACTTGACCCGCTTCCACGCACGCGCCAGGTTGTCGCTGGCCAGCGCTGCTTGCAGCAGCTCGTGGACTTTTGTTGTCGCTTCGTCTTGGTTCAAGGCTCGGTGCGTGCCGGCCGCCGCGCGCATCTCGCCCGGGCGGGCTTGCTCGATACGTTCGAGGTCGGCAACGTCTGCTCCTCGTGTCTCATTGTTCAGCCCTTCAGCGGCCCGACTCCCGGCCACCTACTACGGCGTTTGCTGACTTCTGCCCCGTCACGCCCGGCGTTGCCGCCGTGCGCGCTGTGGTGGTGATGGTGGGGGGTGCTGCCAATTCATCGCATGCGGCGGGCAGCTCGCCGCAGCGCCTGGACCTTGGTTCCCGGTGTGGTCCGATGCCGGGTTTGTCACCATCAACCCCCGCCGCTCGCGGTGCAGATCTCCCCAGGTAAGGACGCGAACTGTCGGTGCACAAACGCCGCATTTTCCGTAGACACCGTACCGGTGGGCTTTGCTGTCATGTGCCAGCTCGCCTCGGCATCCTCGGCCTTGTATGCGGTTTCTGTTCGTCATCTCGCACCTCTTGCACTCCGGCTTCCTCCAGACA
This sequence comes from Rubrivivax sp., assembly GCA_014859905.1. GTDB lineage: Bacteria > Pseudomonadota > Gammaproteobacteria > Burkholderiales > Burkholderiaceae_C > Rubrivivax. Next base: position 2,695 of record JACZKT010000475.1, on the reverse strand, counting down.
AGGCCTCGCGGAACTTGCCCTTGCCTTCGGCTCGTGGTTATCCTTCGCTCACGATGAGTCCAAAGCGGTACTCCCACAGGGGACTTGCACCCCATAAGTTCGCGCCCATGCTGGGCGCACACCCTTCGCTCAAGCGGACGCACCACGGCATGCCACGCATGGCCCTCATTTCATTCTGGGCCATGCGCGTCCTGCCGCGGTGCGCCGCTTAGCTCAAACGTTAGGCATCGCAAACACCCCTGGAGGAGCTCGAATGACCGCAATGCAGATCTCCGACTCTTGGGAGCGCGGCAGCCCGTACGAACAGTACGTTGGTCGGTGGAGTCGCCAAGTCGCGCCGCGGTTCCTGGCCTGGTTGGACATGCCGGATGCACAACGATGGCTCGACGTGGGCTGCGGGACCGGCGCCCTTTGCGCAGCTATCGCTGATACTTGCGCGCCTTCAGCATTGACTGGCGTCGACCCGTCCGAGGGATTCTTGAAGTCAGCGCGCCAGTACATCGGGAGTCGAGCGGTGCTTCACTCCGGAAACGCTTCATCAGTCCCGCTTCCGGACGCGTCGGTCGACGTCATCGTGTCTGGGCTGGTGTTGAACTTCGTCCCAGACGTAGGCGCCGCCCTCGCTGAGATGTCCAGAGTCGCAGTGGGCGGGGGAACCATAGCCGCCTACGTTTGGGACTACGCTGAAAAGATGGAACTCATGCGCTACTTCTGGGATTCTGCAGTTGAACTCAGCGCAGACGCCGCAAGGCTTGATGAAGGCTCGCGCTTCCCCCTGTGCAATCAAGAGGCCCTGACTTCAGCCTTTCGCAATGCTGGCCTACATGCGGTCGAGACGGCTGCAATTGACATAACCACGGCGTTTGCGGACTTCAACGATTACTGGACGCCCTTCCTCGGCGGGCAGGGCCCGGCGCCAGCATATGCGATGGCGCTCTCAGAGGACGCCAGATCTCGGCTACGAGACCACATACAACATCGCCTTCCCCGTGAGTCTGACGGGTCTATTCAACTCATAGCCCGTGCCTGGTCGGTTCGCGGCTCGCTGGCGATCTGAAGCGCCGGCGATGCCTAACCCTTCGCTCAAGCGGACGCACCACGGCCTCCCACGCTTGGGCCTCATTTCATTCTGGCCCAAGCGCGTCCTGCCGCGGCGCGCCGCTTAGCTCAAACGTTAGCCCGCACAAATGCAATTCAAGCGCTCGCAGCCTGGTTGCCGTTGTTCGCGGCTCTGCGGCGCTCGCGTGCTGTCGCTGCTTCGGCTGCCTGCCACTTTGACCGCGCGCGTTCACGCCTCGGCTGTGCTAAGGGTCTGTTAACAACTAACGTGACAGATTGAGCTGAAGCAGTTAGTCTTGCTGACATGGAAGCAGACTCGCCGATTGCGCAGCGTTGGGAACTCATGCGCGAGCGCCTTGACGAGCGCCAGCGACGTGCATTCGCTGCAGCCGAGGCGAAGGTGATCGGAAGAGGCGGCGTGTCGCAGGTCGCTGCGGCCACGGGTGTGGCGCGCAATACCATCATGGCCGGGATGCAAGAACTCGAGGGCTCGAGCAACGAGTTCATGTCGGGCACGGCATTGGCGCCAGCCGGATCCACGCGTCGCAGCGGCGGCGGACGCAAGGCGGCAACGCACAAGGACCCGAGCCTGGTGCCCGATCTGCTGGCGCTGGTGGATCCGACCTCGCGCGGTGACCCGGAGTCACCCCTGCGCCGGACATGCAAGAGCCTGCGTGTTCTGGCCGACGAACTCAAGGCTGGTGGTCATGTGATCAGTCACGTCGTCGTGGGACGATTGCTCAAGGATCAGGGCTACAGCCTGCAGGCCAACGCCAAGGTCATCGAGGGCAACCAGAGTCCGGATCGCAACGCGCAGTTCGAACACATCAACGCCACTGTGACGGCTGCCCTTCGCGCCGGGCAGCCTGTGATCTCGGTGGACACGAAGAAGAAGGAACTGGTAGGCCTGTACAAGAACGGCGGACGCGAATGGCATCCCGAGGGCGAGCCTGAGAGCGTCCAAGTCCACGACTTTGTCGATCCAGAGCTTGGCAGTGCCAACCCGTACGGCGTGTACGACATCGGCGCCGACGAAGGCTGGGTCAGCGTCGGCACCGATCACGACACGTCCGCGTTTGCCGTGCAGACAATCCGGCGCTGGTGGTTCTCGATGGGGCGCCCGCGCTATCCCAAAGCCACCGAGTTGACGATCACCGCCGACGGTGGAGGCAGCAACGGCTACCGGGTTCGGCTGTGGAAGCTGGAACTGAGTCGCCTCGCCAAGGAGACGGGGCTACGCATTCGCGTATGCCACTTCCCGCCTGGCACCAGCAAGTGGAACAAGATCGAGCACCGTTTGTTCTCGTTCATCACGATGAACTGGCGCGGTCGTCCGTTGATCTGTCACGAGGTGATCGTTCAACTGATTGCCAACACCAGGACGCGCAGCGGATTGAAGGTGCGCTCCGAGATCGACGCGAACTCGTACCCCAAGGGCCTAGTCATCAGCGACGCCGACTTCGCCGCGATCAAGCTCGAGCTCGATCCGTTTCACTGTTGTCTCTCTCACTAATTCGCATTTCACCGGCCGTTCTTTACCGCATTCGGTAACCGGCAAGCTGGGAGACGCGGTGTCGCAATGAGGGACGGCCTCGGTCTTGGGGCTCAGGTCTTCCTGGATCTCATAGTGGTCGAT
>JACZKT010000474.1 GCA_014859905.1 Rubrivivax sp. | reverse complement strand
GGACGGCACTGTTCGGTGGCCGGCCAGCGCAGGCCGCTGCGTAGCCGCACGGCACGGCGCGGCCCCGGCATTCCGCGCGCTGGCGCAGCGTCGGCGTAGGACAAGAACTACACCAGGCAGCGGCGCCGTCCGCTGTCGGCGGATAGGGCACCTGCCCACACTCGGGGCTGGTGACCTCGAAGGCAGCGCCCCGAAACGGCAAACCCGACCATGACCACCACCGCCCACGGCCGGACCGCCATCGGCAGGGCGGCGGCCAGGGTCCTCACCCCCGCGCCGGACGCAGCCCGCTTGCCTCTATTCACACCCATCGCACTGGAGTTCCCATGAAATATTCCCTTCCCCTGCTGGCCGCCGCGTTGCTGACGACGCTCTCGTTGGCTGCTTGTGACCGTCCCGAAACGGTTGTCGTGCCCGCGGTCGTCACGGTTCCGGTGCCAGGGCCCGCGGGCCCGGCCGGCGACGCTGGAGCCCAGGGCAGCCAGGGCGCTATGGGTATGCAAGGCAGTACGGGCATGCAAGGCAGTACCGGCAGCCAGGGCGCCACCGGCAGTTCCGGCGATGGCACCACCGTGATCGTCGTCCCGCCGGCGGCGTCGGCGCCGTCGAACTGAACCGACGCCGTTCGTCGAACTTCGCCGTCGGCCCGAGCCCGGGGCTCATTCGCCTGCGGCAGCGGGCCGCCGGGTGAAGCCCCTTTCAAGGAGCCCAGAAATGAAGTGTCCGTTTCCTCGCCTGTCCTCGATCACGTGTGCGCTGCTGCTGTGCGGCGCGGCCCAGGCGGCGCCGCCCGGACCGGCGGTCAGCGCTGCGGAGTTGAGCGCTGCGCAAGCGCGCCACGCACAGGATGTCGCCGCGTGCAAGAGTGGCCGGTCGACCCAGGACCGCGCGGCTTGCCTGCGTGAAGCCGGCGCGGCGCTGATGGAGGCCAAACGCGGCGGTCTCGGCAGCGGGTCGCAACCCTACTCGGCCAACCAGTTCCTGCGCTGCGATCCGTTGCCCGCGGACCAGCGCAAGGACTGCATCGCGCGCATGCAGGGCCAGGGCACGACCAGCGGCAGCGTCGCCGGTGGTGGCATCTATCGCGAACTCGTGACGCGCGAGGCGGGTGCTGCTTCCGCCGCGACACCGGCCGTGGGCGCGGCTCCACCCGACAAGTCCAAGCCGCGGTGATGCGCGACAAGGGCTTCACCATCGAGCTGACCGTGTCCACCGAGCGCGGCGCCGGCGCACACCGGGTCGCTGCGATGGGCAGTTGGGTCGCCAGCCTGATCCCGCCCGTCTTCGGGCCCGCTCGCAGCCTGCGGCGCCGTATCAGCCGCGGCCGGCGCCGCTGCGCCGGCAGCAGCGAGCTGTTCTTGAGCTCCTCCATCACCGCGTAGGCGCGCGTCTCGCGCACCCCGGGCGGCGGCCAGCCCACGCTGCCGACGAATTCGCGGTCGGCGGCCTTGAAGGATGCGGCGGTCGATCCTGTCGATGTCGCACCCGTGGCGCGGCGCGCCAGGATGGGTGCTGTCCACGGCGAATGATTCTCGGCCGGCAGGGCCGAATTCCGAATCCGGTGCGGCCCGCAGGCGCATAAGCTGCGACTCCTGCCCACCGAGCACATCGCCATGACCACCGCCGCGCCATCGACCCCGCACCCGGACCGGGCCCGCCTGCCCTTCCCCTACCGTCCAGAAACCGAGGCCGTGGCGGCGGCGCTGGACGCCCTGCGGGGGCGCCTGGATTGGCCAGCCGTGGTGGTGGCGGCACGTCCCTGGGTGCAGGGCGCGCGCGACAAGCCGGCGCCGTTCTGGGCCATGGAGTCGCTGCTGCGCGAATACCCGATCTCCAGCGCCGAGGGCCTGGCGCTGATGCGGCTGGCCGAAGCGCTGCTGCGTGTGCCCGACGCCGAGACTGCGATCGCGCTCACCGCCGACCAACTCGGCCGTGCCGACTTCGATGGTCAGGCCGCCGCGGGACCGTACCGCATGCTGGCCGGCCTGTCGGCGAGCGCGATCGCGCTGTCCAAGCGCTTCCTGCCCGCGGGTGAACGGCCCGGCGGCCTGATGCAGCGGCTGGGCGCGCAGGCCGTGGTGGCGGCCACCGTGCGCGCGATCCAGCTGCTGGGCCGCCAGTTCGTCTATGCACGAACGATCGCCGACGCCATGACGGAGGCCACCGCGCAGCGCCGGCAACTGCCCGCGCTGCGCTTGAGCTTCGACATGCTCGGCGAGGGCGCTCGCACCGAGGCCGCGGCAGAGGATTACCTGGCGGCCTATCGGCGCGCCATCGACGCCATCGCGGCCGGGCGCGCGGCGACGACGGCCTCGGCTGCCGCCACGCACCCCGGCCCGCAGGCCTGCGACGAGATCTCGGTCAAGCTCAGCGCACTGTTCTCGCGCTACGAACAAGCGCAGCGCGAGCGCGTCTTCGCCGAGCTGCTGCCGCGGCTGTGGGTTCTGGCCGACGCGGCTGCGCGCGCACACATCAACCTGGCCATCGACGCCGAGGAAAGCGACCGCCTCGAACTCTCGCTGGACCTGCTCGACGCGCTGGCCGAGCGCGTGGCGGCGCACCATCCGCGGTGGCGCGGGCTCGGCCTGGCGGTGCAGGCCTACCAGACGCGCGGGCTGGCCGTCGTCGACGAGGTCGCCGCCATGGCGCGCCGGCACGGCGTGAAGTTCATCGTCCGCCTCGTCAAGGGCGCGTACTGGGACGGCGAGATCAAGCGCGCCCAGGAAGCCGGCCTGCCGGGCTACCCGGTGTTCACGCACAAGCACCACACCGACATTGCCTACCTCGCCTGCGCGGCGCGGCTGATCGGCCACCATGACGTGCTGTACCCGCAGTTCGCGACGCACAACGCCGGCACCATCGCCGCCATCGTGCAGATGGCGCGCGCGGCCGGTGCGGTCGAGCCCGATGGGTCCAGGCCGGGCGCCGCCTTCGAACTGCAGCGCCTGCACGGCATGGGTGAAGGCATCCACCGCGAAGTGCTGAAGGATGGCGACATCGCCTGCCGCGTCTATGCGCCGGTGGGCGAACACCGCGACCTGCTGGCCTACCTGGTGCGACGCTTGCTGGAGAACGGCGCCAATTCCTCGTTCGTGCACCAGCTGGCCGACAACGCGGTGAGCGTGGAGGCGCTGCTGGCGTCGCCGCTGCGCCCGGC
>JACZKT010000473.1 GCA_014859905.1 Rubrivivax sp. | reverse complement strand
CCCTTGCAGCACCCGCTGCAGCCGCGTCGCCCGGTGGCGGCCGACGCGCCGGCGCTGGCGCTGCAAGGGGCGTCGCTGCACAACCTGCAGAGCGTGGACGTGCGCGTGCCGCTGCAGCGCCTGGTCGTCGTCACCGGTGTTTCGGGTTCGGGCAAGAGCACGCTGGCGCGCGATGTGCTGCTGGCCAACGTGCAGGCCGCGGTGGCGCTGAAGGCGACGCGGGCCGGCCGCGAGACGCTGGCCGCCGGCCGCCAGCCGGCGCTGCTGGGCTGCACCGGCTTGACCGGCTTCGAGAGCATCGACCGCGTGCTCGAAGTCGACCAGACACCGATCGGCAAGACGCCGCGCAGCTGCCCGGCCACCTACATCGGCTTCTGGGACACCATCCGCAGGCTCTTCACCGAAACGCTGGAGGCCAGGGCGCGCGGCTACGCGGCGGCGCGCTTCAGCTTCAACACCGGCGACGGCCGCTGCCCGTCGTGCGAGGGCCAGGGCGTGAAGACCATCGCGATGAGCTTCCTGCCCGACGTCAAGGTGCCCTGCGACGCCTGCCACGGCGCCCGCTTCAACCCGGAGACGCTGGCGGTGAGCTGGCGCGGCAAGAGCATCGGCGACGTGCTGCGCATGGAGGTCGACGAAGCCGTGCCCTTCTTCGCCAGCATGCCGGCCGTCGCGCACCCGCTGCAGTTGCTGGCCGACGTCGGCCTGGGCTACCTCACGCTGGGCCAGCCGTCGCCGACGCTGTCGGGCGGCGAGGCCCAGCGCATCAAGCTCGTCACCGAGCTGAGCAAGGTGCGCGACGACGTCACGCGCCGCGGCAACCGCGCGCCGCGCACTCTGTACGTGCTAGACGAACCCACCGTGGGACTGCACATGGCCGACGTGCAGAAGCTCGTGCGCGTGCTGCACCGGCTGGTCGACGGCGGCCACAGCGTGGTCGTCATCGAGCACGATCTGGACGTCATCGCCGAGGCCGACTGGGTCATCGATCTGGGCCCCGAAGGCGGTGCCGGCGGCGGGCGCGTGGTCGTCGAAGGGCCGCCGGAGGCGGTGGTGGCGGCCGGATCACACACCGGGCGCGCGCTGGCGCCGGTGCTGGCGCGCGGCTGATGTCAGCGCACCTCGACTCCGCAATCAAGGCTTGCCGGTAAGTGCGTCGATGAGCTTCTCCACCTCGGCAATCGCACCCCGCACCTCGGTCGTCGGAATGTGGGGCGCCAGGGGACGCGAATACGGATTCAGCACGACATTTCGGAGCAGCCGCAGACGCTTGGTTCGAATCGCAGCTTGCGTGCGGGGTCCAGCTTCGCCCAATCTTCTCTGCCAAAGACGAGCAGGTTCTTGCCACCGAACTCGATGGCCTGCGGTGCCGGCCCAGGGAATGCGCGGAAGTCCGTCAGCGTCAAGGTCTTGATGCGCAGCGGCTTGGCCACCGCCGCTGCAGGGGCGGCGGCCGGGGCGGCGCCCCGGCCGGGCGGCGACTCAAGGGTACCCAGGATCGACTGGCTGCCGACGACCACGAATTCGTGCTGGTTCGTGATCTCTGCGGCGGCGCGGATCAGGTGTTCGAGTTGCGGCCTTTGCATGCCCGGATGATTTCCAGCCGCCGACGGGCCGGCAAGGCGCGGCCCAGCGGCGAGGATTGCCGCAACTGCTGCCCGCTATCGTCCAAGGCCAGCGCCCGTTCCCAAAGCCCGCCCAGCACGATTTCCCGCCATTGGTCTCGAAGCGGTTTCGATGCCATAGGTGCCACGGCATCCCGATGATCCAGGGTCGCAAGCACGTCCTGCAGCCGCTCGGGCTGTTGTTTCAGGGCATCGATCGCTGCCTGATTGAGGCGCAGGCTTTGCCGGTCGCTGATGCGGTGTACCGGGTCCATGCAGCGAGCCTACCGTGTTACAGGGGTCACGGGCAACATGCGCCCGCATCGCTTGGGCATACGGCTGCCAAAGGGGGACCCAGGAAGATCGGCGTGGGCCGCAGGAACCTCACGTATCTGCCGGCAGCCACCGCCCTGGCGCCCCCGCGAGCGCGGCCCGGCGTCGAGAGACATCTCGCCGCGCCGTGTGGCCTGCCGGCCGCGCTGGCGCTGTTCATGGGGCTGGAATTGCAGCCCCCGTGGCGCGGTGGCTGCCGGTGTTCATGCCCTGGTCGGTCGGTGAGGCCACGCGGCAAGGCGGCGCCACAGGCGCCAACCCAGCAACACCGACAGCACGCCGGCATACACCGCCACTTCGGCGAAGTCGTTCTTGGCGGCCCGCATCCAGAAGAAGTGCAGCATCGCCAGCCCTGCGGTGGCGTAGACCAGGCGGTGCAGCTGCTGCCAGCGCTTCGCGCCGAGCGCCTTGATGGCGCGGTTGAACGAGGTCGCCGCCAGCGGCAGCATCAGCAGCCAGGCCGCGGTGCCGACCAGGATGAAGGGGCGTTTGGCGATGTCACGCACGATGGCGTCGAGAGCGAAGCCCATGTCCAGCCAGGCAAAGCACAGGAAGTGCAGCACGCCGTAGAAGACCGTGAAGAGACCCAGCAGACGCCGCAGCCGGGCCAGTGCGTGCCAGCCGGTCCACTGCCGCAGCGGCGTGACGGCCAGCGTCAGGCACAAGAAACGCAGCGTCCAGTCGCCGGTGGAGCGGATCAGCGCTTCGGCCGGGTTGGCCCCCAGCGTGTTGGCAATGGCGCCGTACAGCAGCGCGGCCAGCGGCAGCAGCGCGGCGGCAAACAGCAGCGGCTTGGCAGTGCGGTGCAACAGCAGCGCGTTGGCGTTCACGGCTGGAACCGCGCGCGCAGCCGTGCGGCCGCCCAGACTGCGCCCAGCTTCACCGGCTTCAGTAGTAGCGCTTCAGATCCATGCCGGCGTAGAGCTGGCCGACCTGCGGCTCGTAGCCGTTGAACATCAGCGTCGGGCGCTTCCTGGCAAACAGGCCGTCTTCGCCGATGCGGCGCTCGGTGGCCTGGCTCCAGCGCGGGTGGTCGACCTGCGGGTTGACGTTGGAATAGAAGCCGTATTCGCTGGGCGCCGCCACCTCCCAGCTGGTCCTGGGCTGCTTGTCGACGAAGCGGATCTTCACGATGGACTTGCCGCTCTTGAAGCCGTACTTCCAGGGCACCACCAGGCGCAGCGGGGCACCATTCTGGTTGGGCAGCACCTGGCCGTACATGCCGAACGCCAGCAGCGTCAGCGGGTGCATGGCCTCGTCCAGGCGCAGGCCCTCGATGTAGGGCCAGTCGAGCACCGGCGAGCGCAGACCCGGCATCTGTGCACGGTCGGCCAGGGTCACGAACTGGACGAACCTGGCGTTGCCGGTGGGTTCGACCTTCCTGATGAGCTCGGCCAGCGAATAACCCACCCAGGGGATGACCATCGACCAGCCTTCCACGCAGCGCAGGCGGTAGATGCGCTCTTCCATGGCACCCAGCTTGAGCAGCGTCTCGATGTCCCAGGTGCCCGGCTTCCTGACCTCGCCTTCGACGACCACGGTCCAGGGCCGCGACTTCAGCGTACCGGCCTTGGCCGCAGGGTCGGATTTGTCGGTGCCGAACTCGTAGAAGTTGTTGTAGCTGGTGGCGTCGGCGTAGGG
>JACZKT010000050.1 GCA_014859905.1 Rubrivivax sp. | reverse complement strand
GCCCAATGCAACGCGCTGGCGCTGGCCGCCGGAGAGCGCCTTGGGCTTGCGGTCGAGAAACTTCTCCAGCCCCAGCAGTTCCGCGGCGTCCTTGACCCGTTTCCGGATATCCGCGTCTGGCAGCTTGCGTATCTTCAGGCCGAAAGCGATGTTGTCGTACACGGTCATATGCGGGTACAGCGCATAACTCTGGAACACCATCGCCACGTCGCGCTTGTGCGGCGGCACTTCGTTGACCACCACGCCGTCGAAGCGCAGCTGACCTTCGGTGATCTCCTCCAGGCCGGCGATCATGTTCAGCGTCGTCGACTTGCCGCAGCCCGAGGGGCCCAGCAGCACCAGGAACTCGCGGTCGGCGATGTCGAGGTCGAGGTCGGCGAGCGCGACGAAGCCGTTCGGATAGCGCTTGCCGACGCCGGAAAACTGGATGCGCGCCAACGCAGACTCCTTCAGCCCTTGACCGCGCCGGCGGTGAGGCCGGAGACGATGTAGCGCTCGAACATGATGGCCAAGATGACCGGGGGGATGATGGCCAGCACGCCCGCGGCATTGATGAACGAGAAGCTGATCGTGAAGTCGGACGTGAACGACGCCACCACGATCGGCATGGTCTGCGAGGCCGGCGTCTGCGTGAACATCAGCGCGAGAAGGAACTCGTTCCAGCTGGTGAGGAAGGTGAACAGCACCACCGCCACCAGCGAGGGCAGCGCCAGCGGCAGGAAGACGCGCAGCAGCGTCTGCAGGCGCGAGCAACCGTCGACGCGCGCCGCCTTGTCCAGTTCGTCCGGCAGCGACTCGAAGTAGCTCACCAGGATGAAGATCGAGAACGGCACCGTGATCGCAAGGTAGGTGATCACCAGCGAGGCCAGACTGTCCATCAGGCCGAGCTTGCGGATGAACAGGAAGAACGGCACCACCAGCGCGATGTCCGGGATGACACGCGTGGTCAGCATCAGGTAGATCGAGGAAGAGCGGCCGACGAAGCGGATCTTGGCCAGCGCGTAGGCGGCCGGAATACTGACCAGCAGGTTGAGCACGACCACGGCCAGCGCGACGATCAGGCTGTTCCACATCGCGGGCAGCAAGTTCTTCGCGGTCGACGGGATGTAGCCGCCGGTGGCGGTGTCGCCCTGGCGGCGGGTCTCGTAGGTGACTTCCTTGCCGGCCTGGAAGATGGCCTCGAAGTTCTCCAGTGTCGGGTGGTGCGGAATCCAGTGCGGCGGCTTGGACGTGATCTCGGCCTCCGACTGGAAGGACGACGACACCATCCAGGCCACCGGCGCCAGGATGTAGACGAGGAAGACCAGCGAAGCCAGCGCCAGGACGATGCGGCGACCGAGCTTCACAGCTTCTTGCCCAGCGTGCGGATGACCGAGAACGCCAGCAGGAAGGTCACCAGCGCCATCACGTAGGCCAGCGCCGAGCCGGTGCCGAACGACAGCTTGCGGAAGGTCTCGACGTAGACCTGCCAGGCCAGCACGTGCGAGGCCTCGGCCGGCCCGCCCTCGGTGAGGATGAAGAACATGTCGAAGTGGCGCACCGCCATCATCGCCTCGTAGATGATGACGAGCGCCAGGCCCGGCCGCAGCGAGGGCAGCGTGATGTGGAGAAAGCGCTTCCAGACGTTGGCGCCGTCGACCTTGGCCGCGCTGTACAGATCGGCCGGGATCGACTTCATCGTCACCAGCAGCAGGATGGTGGCCAGCGGCACCTCCTTCCAGACGAAGGCGTTGGCGATCAGGGCCAGCGTCTTGTCGGGGTCACCCAGCCAGATCATGTACTTGTCGATGAAGTCGAGCTGGAACAGCAGCCCGTTGAGCGCGCCGTAGCCCGAGTCGTAGATCCACTTCCACATCAGGCCGTTGGCCACGTAGGGGATCGCCCAGGGCACCAGCAGCACGGCCGACAGAACGCGCCGACCGCGGAAGTCCTCGTTCAGCAGCAGCGCGATGAGCGTCGCGATGACCATGATCGAGGCCACCGACATGACGGTGAAGGAGGCCGTGCGCCCTGCCGACTCCCAGAACAGCGGGTCGCCGAAGACCCGCGAATAGTTGTCCAGGCCGACGAAGGGCACCCGGTGCGGGCGCGTCAGCTTGAGGTCGAACAGGCTCGTCCAGAACGAATACAGCACCGGGAACACCGCGACGATGGCCAGTACGACCATCATCGGGACCAGAAACAGCATCGCGCTGCGCTGGTCGTAGCGGCTGACCGGAAAGCGCAGCCGCGGTGCAGAGGAGGCGTTGGTGCTCATCGGGGGTGTTGGCGGCACGGACCGGCACGAGCGGCCGGCCCGGGCCATCCAAGAAGAGGGAGGCCGTGCACGAAAGCGCCCGACGGTCGGATTGGGCCCCGCAGGTCAGGCGATGCGCTTCAGCCCTTCTTCATGTCGTTCCAGGCCTGCGCCGACTTCTTCAGCGCATCCGGCACCGTGGACTTGCCGAGGATGGCCGACTGCCAGGCCGTGCCGTTGACCTCGTCCCACTCGCCGAACCAGCGCGAGACCACGTCCTTCTTCTGGGCAAGCTTCTGCTGCTTCTCGAACATCGTGATGTCGGAGTACCTGGCATAGGAGGCCTTGATGTCCGGGTCCTGGAACAGCGACTTGACGCCGAAGCCGCTGCCGATGTCCATGAACATCAGCTTCTGGAAGGCATACTGGCCGTCGGCCTTGCCACCGAACCATTCGATCAGCTTGATGGCGTTGGCCGCACGCTCGCGGTTCTTGGCGGCCTGGGTCGTGAGGCCGTAGAAACGCAGCCAGCCCACCGTGGCGTGGCTGCCGCCGGGGCCTGCGGGCATCAGCGCCTGCTTGGCGTTGCCGGCGATCTGCGACTGCGTGGGGTCGTTGAGGGTCCGCACGCGGTAGCGGCCGAGCATCGCGAAGGCATGATTGCCCGAGGTGAAGGACTTCAGGCCGTTCAGCTCGCCGACCTCCACACAGGCCGGCGACACGATCTTGTGCTTGTTGACGGCGTCCACGGCCCACTGCATCGCCTGCTGCGCGCCCTTCTTCGGATCGTGCATGACGGCGTTGCCGGCGTCGTCGACGAAGCGGCCGCCGTTGGAGAACACCATCGCCGAGAGGAACTCGATCAGCCAGCTCTCGCGCGCCATCGACAGCATCAGCGGGAACTCGGCGATGCCCGCCTTCTTCATGATCAGCGACTGCTGCACCACCTCGTCCCAGGTCTGGGGCGGCGCGGCGATGCCGGCCTTCTTCAGCTTGCTCTCGTCGTAGAAGAAGGCCATGTAGTCGCTGTAGTACGTCAGGCCGTATTGCTTGCCCTTGTAGCGCATCGACTGGTTGCAGAAGTCGTCGACCTCGGCGTTGTACTTCATCAGCTCGGGGTAGCCGTCGATCGGCGCCAGCCAGCCGGCGTCTGCCCACTCGGGCAGCCAGCTGTCGGAGACCCACATGGTGTCGATCGGCGCATTGCCGACGAACTTGGTGACCATGGTGTCGCGATACTGCGCCCAGGGTGCGTTGTTGTAGTTGACCTTCAGGCCGGTCTTCTTCTCGAAGGCGGCGATGTGACTCTTCACCTGGTCGACCCCGGCCGACCAGGCAAAGAACTGGATCGGGTCGGCCGCGTAGGCGCTTTGCGCCGGCAGCAGCAATGCCGTGCTGGCGGCACCGGCGGCCTTCAGGAATTCACGACGGCCCGCGAACGGTGCCTGCATCTCACTCATATCGCCTCCAACGAGGGTTCGATCGACGCCGGAGCAGCGGGCGTCGCGCCGTCCAAACCACACGCTGGGCTGGCAAGCCAGTGTCGCACCAAAGCTGTTTTATCGTCAATTGACGACAAACCTACTGTGGCTTCGGCAGCACCGCCGGCAAGCCGCCCAGGAAGGCCCGCACCTGCAACGCGATGACCTCGTGTGCCGGCACGGGATTGGTGTTGCAGTAGACGTGGCGGCGGATCGCAAGATGGGAGATCGCGCCGTGCAGGATCCAGCCGACCTCCTGCACCGTGGCCGGGTCGGCGGGCACCTGCAGGCCCTGCTCGGCCGCGGCTTCGGCGACGATGATCTCGAGCATGTGGGTGAGGATGCCGGTGATGTAGGCCGGCGCCATCGCCACCTCGGCCAGCGAGGCATACAGGAACAGGCGCAGCCAACGTCGCGTGGTGACGCTGTCGTAGTACTCGCGGTACAGGCGCAGCAGGCGCTGCTCCATGGGCAACGAGCGGTCTTTCAGCTCGGCGAACCAGATCGCCTTGAAGGAGCCGGCGATCTCGCTGCGGTAGACCTCTTCGAGCAGCGCCGCCTTGCTGGGAAAGAAGCTGTAGAGCAGCCGCTGCGAGACGCCGCAGGACGCGGCCAGCGCACGCGTCTGCGCCGTCAGCCCGTATTCGGAGAAGAACTCGTAGGCCTGGGCCAGGATCTGCGCCCGGCGTGCCTCGCGCGGCAGGCGAAGCGGACCGCGTTTGCGCGGCTTCGCGGGCGCCGTGTGAGGCCCGGGGTGGGGTGCTGCGACAGGTGCGCTGCCACCGCGGCGGTGGGTTGCCAGCAGGTCGGATTTGGCTTTCATGCGCCGGCGCGCCGGCTCCCGAGGGGTTCAGGACACGCGCAGTAAATCGTCATCTGACGATAATAGATGCGCCGGAGTGAGGGCGGTCTCGTCACCTTGTGAGGACAAACCATGATTCTCGAAATGCGCACCTACCAGATCCAGGCCGGCAAGGCCGCTGAATTCCTGAAGATCTACCAGGAGCAGGGCCTGGCGATCATTACGCGCTACGCCAAGTTGGTGGGTTGCTGGACCAAGGAGTCCGGCACGCTGAACTCGGTGGTCTTCCTGTGGGGATACGACGACTTCGGCCACCGCAGTGTGCAGCGCTCCAAGCTCGCGCAGGATCCGCAGTGGCAGGCTTTCGTGCCGGCTATCCTCCCCTACCTGGTGCAACAGGAGAGCGTTTTCCTGAATCCGGTCGCGTTCTCGCCGACTTGCTGACACGGCAAGCCGCCGGGTCCCGCTTGCGCGCCGCCAAGCTCACGCTGATCAAGCAGTTGCTGCCGGCGCCGTCTTCGAGCAGACGACCTTCAAGAAACCGTTCTCGGTTGCCCGCCCGTCGCAGCGCCGACCACAGGATCGACCGATGATCCCGACGCTCCCCCAGAAGCAGAAATGCCCTGCGTTGTATTGCAGGGCATTCCGCAATGCCGCTCTCGGAGGCATCCTTACATCACATGGGGGTGATGTCTACCGGCATCTCGATGCCGGTGGTGGGGGGAGTTGTAAGGTGAGACTTCGCGATAGGTCTGCCCTCCTTTCACGACGGTGAGAACGCAAACTCCTCGGGAAAACCAGTGCCGATCCATTCACTCTCCGATGTCAGTTGACGCCTTTCTGTTCGTCGCGTCAAGGCACCAAGCGAGACAAGGTCCACGGGATGAGTGGCCCGATCAAGGTCACTTGCGCTGGATCAAGAGGACGGCGTCGCAGCGGGCTCTGTTCGACGGCGAGATCCGTTTTCAGCAGCAGCATGAACGCCTGAAGGCGGCGCCATGTCCGCCTCGACGCGCCGACCGACCCGCGCGTGCGCAGGGGCGGGAAGATCGGCGAACTCGAAGCGCAAGCTGCGAAGCACGAGCCTGATCGACAAGGGCCTGGCCGGCCTCAGCAAGACGCGGGAGCCAGCGCGGTCACCAGCCAGCCCGCCACCGGGACGCCGAGCTCGGTGCGCGCCACCAATGACTGCATCTCGAACATCTCCAGACTCGCCCCGGCCATCACGCGCTCAATATAGGTTCGCCGATGGCTATAGCGACCATTCGCCTGCAGCCGATAGTCTGGCAGCCCGTCGGCATCGTCGTGCGTCTCGACCGAAAAGCTCAGCTGCCCGCCCGCGCGCAGGGCCGCCCGGGCCGCCGCCGCAAAGGCTTCGAGGGCGCCGAAGTAGATG
>JACZKT010000472.1 GCA_014859905.1 Rubrivivax sp. | reverse complement strand
CGAGCACCCGCTCCAGCGTCACCTCCGGCGGCCCATCGGCGCTGTCCCGCTGCACCGGCGGCCACGCGCCCCCGTCGGGGCCGCAGGAGGCCCGGTCATGTCGACGATCCCTTCCTGGCGCCCGCTGCTGTTGGCCTGGCTGCTGGCCCTGCTCAGCCCCGACGGCACGGCACAGCAAGCCAGTCCGTTCACCGCGGGCATCGACGGTTGCGACAACATCGGCACCACGGCGGCCGCGCCGCGCCTGCCGCGCTACAGCCTCGTCACCGGTGCGATCGACCTGCCGCTGGTCTTCGCGCCCGGCCTGGGCTGGTTCCGCGTCCGGCTCGACCCGGGACCGCTGCCCGACAGCTTCCGCCTCGTCGAAGCGACGCCGTCGTGCGAGGCCCACCCCTCGCCGGCGAGCTATCTCAGCGACACCGGGGAGGCCCTGATCCCCGAGATCGAGGCCGTCGACCACCGTGGCGTCGTCGTCGCCAAGTACGAAGGCACACTCACCCACGACCCGGCGACCGATCTGTTCTTCGCGACCCGTGTCTGGGACTTCATCGCCGAGCCAAGGGTCGCCGCTGCGGCGAGTGCGATGCGCATGGCCGCGGCATCGGCATCGGCATCGGCGACCGAAGTACCGGCGGTGGAGTTGACCGAACCCGTGGGGCCCTACGCCGCCGGCGACCGCATCCCGCTGTCGCGCATCCAGGGCGGCCGCATCGTCCCGGCGGAGTCGGGGTGCGCCCACCAGCACCTGCACGGGTCGATCACCATCGACGGCAGCGGCCCCTACGCCGACCCGCATCCGAGCCAATGCGGCTTCGGCGCCATCGTCGCCACCGACCCCGAAGCGCCGACCTCGGTGGTCGCCGGCAGCGTACCGGCGGGTACCGAATACTGCGGCCCCGACGTCACCGACATCTTCTTCGACCGCATGCGCGTCATGGTGCAGCGGCTCGCGGCGCTGCCGGACAGCGAGAAGGGCCTGTTCGACGGCACGCTGTTCCTGGCCCGCAACGGCGGCAACATGGATTTCGAGGTCGGCGCGGTGCGCGACCCGCAGGGCAACGCGGTGTGCCCGACGCAGCAGTGCCGCGGCCTCGGCTTCACGTCGACCTTCACGCTGTGCGGGCAATGCATGCTCACGCACATCGACAACGACATCGAGTTCGGCGTCGTCGCGCAGTTGCTGGCCGTGCCGCGTTCAGTGCAGCTGGCCGGCGCGCATGCCTGGGATCTCTGGCAACGCCAGGCACTGGACCCGCTGCCCTCGCAGGCCGCGTATCTCGTGGGCAACGTGCTCGGCGCGGTGCTCATGGGTATGCCGCAGATCCCGAATTCACAGCTCTGTGCGCTGCTGGGCGCCGTCAGTCTGCGCACCGGCGTGCTGACCTACACCAATGCCTACGCGATGATCCGCAGCGAACTCACCGCCTTCGGCAAGGGCGCCTGCCAGCCCTGCCCCCATGGCTGCCCCGAGGTCTTGATCCTGAAGGACTTCGCGACCCAGGCCTGGGGTCTGGACAACGGCGGGCAGGCGGTCTACCAGCCGCCGCGGTGACGGCGCCCGCCGCCACGCGGCAGTTCGCGTTCAGTCCCGGTCCGCCGGCATCGGCAGCGGCCCGGCTGCACTGCCGCCGAGCACCGGCGCCGCGCGGGGCTGCTTCTCGCGCGACCCTTCACGAACCAGGTAGCTGTACAGCACCGGCACCACCACCAGCGTCAGCAGCGTCGAGGTGATCAAGCCGCCGATGATGGCGCGGCCCATCGGGGCCTGGATCTCGCCGCCGTCGTTGAGCGCCAGCGCCAGCGGCAGCATGCCGAAGATCATGGCCGCGGTGGTCATGATGATCGGCCGCATGCGGATCTGCCCGGCCTGCAGCAGCGCCTCGTGCACCGTGGCGCCGGCCTTGCGCGCGTGGTTGGCGAAGTCGACGAGCAGGATCGCGTTCTTGGTCACCAGGCCCATCAGCATCACGAGGCCGATCATGCTGAAGACGTTCAGCGTGCTCCTCCAGAACAGCAAGGCCAGCATGACGCCGATCAGCGCCAGCGGCAGGCTGGCCATGATGGCGATCGGCTGCACGAAGCTGCCGAACTGGCTGGCCAGCACGATGTAGATGAAGATCACGGCCAGCGCCATGGCGCCGAGCAGGCCGCCGAAGGCCTCGGCCTGCTGCTGCATCTGGCCGCCGACATCGAAGCTGTAGCCCGGCGGCAGCGTCGTCTCCTTGATCAGCTTCTGCACTTCGTCGCCGACGTCACCCGGGCTGCGGTCCTTGACGCCGGCGAAGATCCCCTCGCGGCGCTGCAGGTTCTGGCGCCGGATGTTCTGCGGGTTGAAGACACGCTCGATGTCGGCCACGCTGGACAGTGCGATCGGCGTGCCGTCGGCGGCGAAGGCCACCGGCAGCGTGCGCAGCTGGTCGATGCGTTCGCGCCGGCTTTCGTCCAGTCGCAGGACCACGTCGACCTGGTCGCCATCGGGCGTGGTCCAGGTGGTCGCCGTCTCGCCGTTGACGTAGGCGCGCAGGCTGCTGGAGACCTGGCTCGCCGTCAAGCCGAGCTCGCGCACGGCACCGGGCTTCAGGCGCACGGCGTAGGCCGGCATGCCGGCCTGCACCGAGGTTTCCACGTCCACCGCGCCGGGGATCTTCTTCACCTTCTCGGCGAACTCGCCCGCCAGGCGCGCCAGCCCTTCGGGGTCGTTGCCCAGGATGGCGACGTAGATCGGCCGGTTGAAGCCGACGCTGGCGTCGGTGCCGGGAATGCGCGCGATGGCCTCGCGGATGGCATCTTCCACCTGCTTCTGCGAGCGAGGGCGTTCCTTGCGTTCGACCAGCGCGATGTTCAGCCACGCCTGGTGGCGCTGGC
>JACZKT010000471.1 GCA_014859905.1 Rubrivivax sp. | reverse complement strand
GCGCGCTGGTGCATGCCAACGGCATTGCTTCGACGACAGCAGGCGGGTGTTGCGGGAGCACTTCATGAGGAGGCACGGGTTTCAAAGGATATTGCCGTGCAGGATCGCCAGACTGGGCCTGCGCGTCCTTGAACTGCTTTGGCTTTGCACGTCGCCGCCGCGGCCTTGTGCAGGCGGTTTGCGTTCGATCATCCGGGCGCGCCGAAATCCGCCTTCGCGTCCTGCGCTTGAACCAGTTCAAGGAAAGACCACGTCGCACGCAGGACGATCGCTCGCGAAGTCGTGCTGTTCCCCATGCAATGCAGTGAGTCAATGACCAAGGAAATGCCATGAAGACTCTGAAGTCCCTGAAGAGATACGCCACGCTGGCCGCGATGCTGCTCGTCGTGGCGCCACTGGCCGCACAGGCGCAGGACAAGACGCATGAGAAGAAGGGCGTCACCGAAG
The DNA here is from genome assembly GCA_014859905.1 of Rubrivivax sp. Classification (GTDB taxonomy): domain Bacteria; phylum Pseudomonadota; class Gammaproteobacteria; order Burkholderiales; family Burkholderiaceae_C; genus Rubrivivax. The sequence goes on along the minus strand of JACZKT010000471.1, from coordinate 3,019 downwards.
CCGAACTGAAATACCAGGCCGGCGCGTCGCCGCTGGCCACCGAGCCGATGTACCAGTCGAGCAACCCGAAGGCCCCGCCGATGACGCTGGCCGAATTCGACAGCGCGCGCAAGATCTACTTCGAGCGCTGCGCCGGCTGCCACGGCGTGCTGCGCAAGGGTGCCACCGGCAAGCCGCTGACGCCCGACCTCACGCAGGAGAAGGGCACCGAGTACCTGAAGGTCTTCATCGCCTACGGCTCGCCCGCGGGCATGCCCAACTGGCAGACCTCGGGCGAGATGGACGAGAAGACCGTCGACATGATGGCGCGCTACATCCAGCACGACGCCCCGACGCCGCCCGAATTCGGCATGGCCGAGATGAAGGCGACCTGGAAGGTCCTCGTGCCGCCGGCGCAGCGGCCGAAGAAGAAGATGAACGACTACAACATCTCGAACATCTTCTCGACCACGCTGCGCGACACCGGCGAGGTGGCGCTGATCGACGGCGACACCAAGAAGATCATCAATATCGTCAGCACCGGCTACGCGGTGCACATCACGCGCACCTCGGCCTCGGGGCGCTACCTGTTCGTGATCGGGCGCGACGCCAAGATCAACATGATCGACCTCTGGATGCCCAAGCCCGGCAACGTGGCCGAAGTCCGCATCGGCCTGGAGGCGCGCTCGGTCGACACCAGCAAGTTCAAGGGTTACGAGGACAAGCTCGCCATCGCCGGCGCCTACTGGCCGCCGCAGTTCGTGATCATGGACGGCGCCACGCTGGAGCCGAAGAAGATCGTCAGCACCCGCGGCATGACGGTCGACACGCAGGAGTTCCACCCCGAGCCGCGCGTGGCCGCCATCGTCGCCAGCCACTTCAAGCCCGAGTTCGTCGTCAATGTCAAGGAGACCGGCAAGACGTTGATGGTCGACTACTCGAACCTGGAAGCGCTGAAGATCACCGAGATCGGCTCGGCGCGCTACCTGCACGACGGCGGCTGGGACAGCAGCAAGCGCTATTTCATGGTGGCGGCCAACCAGAGCAACAAGATCGCCGCCATCGATGCCAAGGAGGGCAAGCTGCGGGCGTTGATCGAAGTCGGCAAGATCCCGCACCCGGGCCGCGGCGCGAACTTCATGCACCCGCAGCACGGCGCGGTGTGGGCGACCAGCCACCTCGGCGACGAGACGATCGCGCTCATCAGCACCGATGCCAAGCGCAAGGGCGGTGGCTTCAAGCTCGTGCAGTCGCTCAAGGGCCAGGGTGGGGGTTCACTGTTCATCAAGACGCACCCGAAGTCGCAGCACCTGTACGTCGATACGCCTCTCAACCCCGAGGCCGCGATCTCGCAGTCGGTGGCGGTGTTCGACATCAAGAACCTCGACAAGGGCTTCACCGTGCTGCCGATCGCGCAGTGGGCCGACCTGAAGGACGATGGCGCCAAGCGCGTCGTGCAGCCCGAATACAACAAGGCCGGCGACGAGGTCTGGTTCGCGGTCTGGTCGGCCAAGAACAAGGAGAGCGCGCTGGTGGTGGTGGACGACAAGACGCTCAAGCTCAAGGCCGTGATCAAGGACCCGCGGCTGATCACGCCGACCGGCCACTTCAATGTTCACAACACGCAGCACGACGTCTACTGAGTACCCCCAGGGCCGGGCTGCGCCCAGCCCGCCCCCCACGGGGGGTCAAGCAAAGTGGCAGAGCCACATTTGCTTGAGAGTCGCCGCCCTCCGGTTGGGAGCCAGGTCAACTTCATGGGCCGGCCGGACGTTCAATACACCGGTCCCCGTTGCATCACCAAGGAATCTCGACATGCGCACATTGATCGCCACGCTCGGCATGGCCGCCGTGGGTCTGGGGGCAGTTGCTCCGGCCCAGGCCGACCCTGAGGCCAATATGGTCAAGGCCGGCTGCACCGCCTGCCACACCAAGGACAAGAGGCTCGTCGGACCGTCGTACAAGGACATCGCTGCCAAGTACAAGGGCCAGGCGACTGCCGTGGCCACGTTGACGGAAAAGGCGCGCGCCGGCGGCAAGGGTAGTTTCGGCCCGATTCCGATGCCGCCCAACCCGGTGGCCAAGATCTCGGACGCCGACCTCAAGGCGGCCGTGGAGTGGATCCTGAAGCAGTAGCGGTGGCCGCCGGCGATTCGGTCGGCGCCCGGGCGTCGCAGGATCGGACGGCATGAAACGCAGGTCGGCGCTGACCGCGCTGGCCTACGCCCTGGGCGCTTCAGCGGCGCCTGTGGGCAGCCACGCCACCGCTGCGTCGCGCGATGGCGTTCTCGCCTGGGGGCCCGAAGGGTGCTGGGTCGGCGCCGGCAGCGGTGCACTGCATCGTCTGCCGGATCCGCTGACCCCGGGCATCGAACCCGCACCCACCGGCGATGGCCTGTGGCTGGTGAGTGCCGGCGGAGCGCTGCGCTGCTGGGAGCCCGGCGCGGGCTCGTCCTGGCGGCTGCGCTGCTCGGTGGCGTTCAGTGCGCCCGTGCTTGCGCTGGCCGCCAGCCGCGACGGGCGCTGGGTGCTGGCGGCGCACGGTGAGCAACTGAGCCTGTGCGACAGTCGCGGCGAGGTCGTCAAGACCTTCGAGGGCACGGATCTGACGCGCGAGCATCGGGGCGCCGCCACGGCGCTGTTCGCGTTGCCGCAACGGCGCAGCTTCGTCGCCGCCTGGCCGGCACTCGGTGAACTGTGGGAGATCTCGCTCGACCCCGCGGCCGCACCGATCTTCGACGGCCTGGTGCACGACTACCGCATGGCCGAGGCGATCCCGAAGCCGGGCTACCTCGGCGCGCGCCGCTCGCCGCTGGGGCGGCCGATGCCCGCCATCGGCTTTGCCGATGCCCGTGTGCCCTGGCTGGCCGGGGTGCAGGGCAACGAGGTGGTCGTCGTGCACATGGACGTGCGCCGCCGCATCGCCGCGCTGCGCGTCGACGCCGCAAACCCGGCCGGCGCCACGCTGCGTGCCGCGTCGCCTGCACGCGGCGCAGTAGAATGGTGGTTGCCGGCGGGGAATGAAGTCCATGTCTTCGCT
>JACZKT010000470.1 GCA_014859905.1 Rubrivivax sp. | reverse complement strand
GGCATCGAGGGCCGGCGGCAGCGCCAGCTTCTCGGCTCGCGCCTTGTCGAGCACCGCACGCGCCAGCGGGTGCTCGCTGGTCTGTTGCAGCGCCGCCGACAGGCGCAGCACGTCGTCGCGCGTCTGGCCGGCTGCGGCATGGACGGCCACCAGCGCCGGCCGGCCCTCGGTGAGGGTGCCGGTCTTGTCGAAAGCGACGCGGGTCACCGCGTGCGCCACCTCCAGCGCCTCGGCGTCCTTGATCAGGATGCCGTGCCGGGCGGCCACGCCGGTGCCGACCATGATCGCCGTCGGCGTGGCCAGGCCCAGGGCGCAGGGGCAGGCGATGACGAGCACGGCGACGGCGTTGATCAGCGCCTGCTCCCAGTTGCCGTTGAATGCGACCCAGCCCAGCAGCGTCAGCGCGGCGACGCCCAGCACCACCGGCACGAAGACGGCGCTGACGCGGTCGACCAGGCGCTGGATGGGCGCCTTGCCGGCCTGTGCCGACTCGACCATGCGGATGATGCGCGCCAGCGTCGTTTCGGCGCCGATGGCCAGCGTGCGCACCGTCAGTGCACCTTCGGCGTTGATGGCGCCGCCGGTGACGCGGTCACCGGCGGCCTTGGCCACCGGCATGCTTTCACCGGTGATCAGCGATTCGTCGACATGGCTGCGGCCGGCAGTGACCTCGCCGTCGACCGCGACGCGCTCGCCGGGGTGTATGGACACCAGGTCGCCGACCTTGACCTGCGCCACCGGCAACTCGATCTCGATGCCGTCGCGCACGACGCGCGCCATGGCCGGGCGCAGCGCGTTCAGCGCCCGGATGGCGTCGGTGGTCTGGCGCTTGGCCCGGCCCTCCAGCCACTTGCCCAGCAGCACCAGCGTGATGACGGCGGCCGAGGCCTCGAAATACAGGTGCGGCATGCCGTGGCCGGCGTGCACCAGCAGCAGGTACGTCGACAGGCCATAGGCGGCCGACGTGCCCAGCGCCACCAGCAGATCCATGTTGCCGGCGCCGGCGCGCAGCGCCTTCCAGCCGGCGCGGTAGAAGCGCCAGCCCAGGCCGAACTGCACCGGCGTGGCCAGCGCCAGCTGGACCCAGCCGCCGAGCATCCAGTCGATGCCCAAGGGCTGCAGCAGCATCGGTGCCACCAGCGGCAGGCTCAACAGCGCGCTCAGCAGCACCGGCCACCAGCTCGGCAGCCGGGGGCGTGCGGGCGGTGGCGCTTCGGCCAGACCGTGAGCGGCATAGCCGGCCTTGTCCGCCGCTGCCAGCAGTTCGCTCACCGGCACGGTCGACAGCATGGCCACCGTGGCGCGCTCGGTGGCCAGGTTCACTGTCGCCGCGACGACGCCGGGTACTTTCAGCAAGGCCTTCTCGACACGGGCCACGCAGGAGGCGCAGGTCATGCCTTCGATCTGCAGCGTCGCTTCCGTCATCACGACGTCGTAGCCGGCCTTGCCCACGGCGGCGGCCAGCGTCTCGGCGCGTACCGTCGGCGCCGCCTGCACCGTGGCCTGCTCGGTGGCCAGGTTGACGGTGGCCTGCGTCACGCCGGGGACGGCCGCCAGCGCCTTTTCGACACGCTGCACGCAGGATGCGCAGGTCATGCCGGCGACCTGAAGCTGGAGCGGCCGCGTCTGGCCGGCGGGCTGGGTTTGGGTGTTCATGAGTGCTCCGCGCAGTACCATTGAGCTAACCATGGTGCGCATCGTCAGGCTTCCCATCATGGGAGGGTCAAGCGGTCGGCCGGGAAGGCCATACAGTTTGCAGTGAGATCGGCTGCGGTGGCTTGACCTTCCCGTCGTTGGAAGCCGGACAGTATGCCCCGCGTACCCACTCGACCAGACCAGGAGCAAGAGATGATTGCCTTCGAAGTGCAGGACATGACCTGCGGTCACTGCGTCAGCGCCGTCACCAAGGCCGTGCTGGGCGTGGACCCCGCCGCCCAGGTGAGTGTCGATCTCGCCGCGCACCGCGTGGAGATCCAGCCCGGCGCTGCCGACGCAGCCGCTCTCAGCCATGCCATCACCGAGGCCGGCTTCACGCCGGCGGCGATACCCCGCGCGCCCTGATCCGGCGCCTCTCACCGCCAGCTCGCCCATCCACCGGGGCCGTGCCGGCCACGGCTCAGAAGGAGACACCATGAACAGCTCTTCCCCCGCATCGGCAGCCGCCGGTGCTTCCTATGGCTTTTACTGTGCGCTGCACGGCCTGGCTTTCGACGCGGCCGTGGCCCGCGTCACCGAGGCGCTCAAGACCGAAGGCTTCGGCGTGCTGACCGACATCGACGTGCAGGCCACGATGAAGGCCAAGCTCGGCATCGACGTGCCCGCCTACCGCATCCTGGGTGCGTGCAACCCGCCGCTGGCGCACCGCGCGCTGACGGCGCAGCCCGACATCGGGCTGCTGCTGCCGTGCAACGTCGTCGTGCGCGCGGCGGCCGATGGCGGCCAGATCGTCGGCTTCATGGACCCCGTCGCCGTGATGCAGATGACCGACGACCCCGAAGTCACCGTGGTGGCCACCGAGGTTCGTGCTCGCCTGGAGCGTGTGCGGGCGGTGCTCATGTCCGGTGCCGGCCAGGCGCTGCGCTAGCACCGGCGGCTTGGGTCCCATGCCGGCAAGCAAGAGCAGGCGGCATCCCCACCAGGGCGCGCCCCATCTGCTCTACTCGCTGACCGAGTGGCGGGCGCTGCTCGAGTTGGCCGTCCTGCCCTACAGCGTGCCGTGCCTGATGACGGCGCCGCGTGGCGACGGCCACCCGGTGCTGCTGCTGCCCGGCTTCATGGCCGACGAGGCGACGCTGTTCGCGCTGAAGTTCTTCCTGCACAACCGCGGCTACGACGTGCAGACCTGGGGTTTCGGCCGCAACGTCGGTTTCCAGCGCCGGCATGCCCAGGCGCTGGAGCAGAAGATCCGCTGGCTGCACCACAAGAGCGGCCGCCGCGTCAGCCTGGTCGGCTGGAGCCTGGGCGGCGTGTTTGCCCTCTATGGCGCGCACCAGGCACCCGAATGTGTGCGCACCGTCATCACGCTGGGCAGTCCGGTCAGCGTCGACGCCGAGGGCAGCCAGTCACCGCCTTTCGTCAGGGCGCTGTACCGGCTGATCGCGCACCCGCTGGGGCCCGACGCGCATTCGATGCAGCCGCGGGCCAAGAAGCTGCGCGAACGCCAGTTCCTGCCGCTGCCGATGAGCTGCCTGTATTCGCTGGGCGACGGCGTGGTGCCGCCGCAGGAGGCGACCCTGCAAGGTGACCCGGCGCTGCACGAGAACATCCGCGTCGCCGGCAGCCACAGCGGGCTGGGCTTCAACGCCATGGTGCTGGCGATCGTCGCCGACCGCCTGGCCCAGCCCGAAGACCAGTGGCAGCCCTTCAAGCCGCAGGGCTGGTGGGGGAGTGCCTACCGGCTGCTGACGCACGAGGCCGTGCCGGTCTAGCCACCGCGCGCACTCGCGCCGGGTTCCGGCCCGGGCGTCGTCGATATTGTTGACCACAGAAGTGGGGTATTGGCCTATCCTGCAGCCGCCGATCTGGGTGTGGCGCAACCGGTCAACAGGGAGACAACGATGGCTGATTTCACGGGCGACGAGGGCAGCAACACGATCACGGGCACCGAAGTGGCCGACACGATTCTCGGCTTGGGCGGCGACGACGTGCTCGAGGGCCTCGGCGGGGACGACCTGCTCGACGGCGGCGCCGGCTTCGACATCGCCGACTACAAGCTGGCCGGCGCCGCGGTGGTAGTCGACCTCGGCGCCGGCAGCGCCAGCGGCGGCGCGGGCAACGACACCCTGGTCAGTATCGAAGGCGTCATCGGCAGCGAATTCGCCGACACACTGACCGGTGACGACAACAACAACTTCTTCCGCGGTCGCCTCGGCGACGACATCATCGACGGCCGCGGCGGCACCGACCGCGCCGTCTACGACCAGGCCGGCGGCGCGGTGGTCGTCGACCTGCTCGCGGGCACGGCCAGCGGGGCAGACGGCAACGACACCTTGCTCAACATCGAGAACCTGCGTGGCTCGGCATTCGACGACACGCTGACCGGGAACGACGGCGCCAACGACATCCAGGCGCGCGACGGCAACGACACCGTGCACGGCGGCGGCGGCAACGACGTTCTTCTCGGGGAGGCAGGCGACGACACGCTGTACGGCGATGCCGGTGACGACTATCTCGACGGCTGGACAGGCAGCGACCAGCTCTTCGGCGGCGAAGGGGCGGACGTCCTGCGCGGCGGCCTCGGCGACGACACCCTGGACGGCGGCCCGCAGGCCACGGGTCAGGCCGACCTTGCCGACTATCGTGGCGCAGCGGGCCCGGTGGTCGTCGACCTTGCGGCCGGCACGGCCAGCGGCGCCGACGGCAACGACGTGCTGATCGGTATCGAAGGGGTGTACGGCTCCGAGTTCGATGACCACTTCACCGGCACCGGAGGCAAGGAATACGAGATGTTCCGCGGCGGCGGCGGTGACGACCATATCGACGGCGGTGACGGCTTCGACATCGCCCAGTACCAGTTTGCAATTGGGCCGGTGGTCATCGACCTCGCCGCGGGCAGCACGAGCGGCCCCGACGGCCAGGACACGCTGGTTAGCATTGAAGGTGTCATCGGCAGCGGATTCGCCGACACCGTCAACGGCAGCTCGCGTGACGACTGGATCCGCGGCGGCGGCGGCGACGACCTGATCGACGGTGGCGGCGGTTTCGATCGCGCCGTCTACGATTCGGCGTCGAGCGCGGTGACGGTTGACCTGGCCGCCGGCACCGCGACCGGCGGCGACGGCAACGACACGCTGGTCAGCATCGAGAACCTGCGCGGCTCCAACTTCGCCGACACCTTGAGCGGCGACGACGGCGCCAACGACATCGAAGCGCGCGGCGGCAACGACATCGTGCACGGCCTCGGCGGCAACGACAACCTGCGCGGCGAGGCCGGCGACGACCAGCTGTACGGCGGCGACGGCAACGACGTGCTCGGCGGCGGGGCCGGGGATGACCTGCTCGATGGCGGCAACCAGATCTACTTCGACTTCGCCAACTACACCGGGGCCAGTGCGGCTGTGACGGCCAACCTGGCCACGGGTACCGGCGGCGGCACCAGCGAGGGCGTCGACACCTACATCGGCATCGAGGGTCTGCTGGGCAGCCACTTCGACGACATCCTGATCGGCGATGCTGCGCAGAACGTCCTGCGCGGCAACCGCGGCAACGACCTCATCGACGGCGGTGGCGGCACGGCCGACGACCTGGGGCCCAATGACGCCAGCCTGGGTGATTTCGTCGACTATCGCGACGCCCAGGGAGCAGTCCACGTGGACCTCGCAGCCGGCGCGGCCAGCGGCGCCGACGGCAACGACATCCTGGTCGACATCGAGCACGTGTTCGGGTCGGCGCACGCCGACACCGTGGTCGGCGACGCCGGCAACAACCTCCTGCGCGGACGTGGTGGCGACGACCTCATCGACGGCGGCGCGGGCATCGACCGTGCCGATTACCGCGACGCCGCCGGACCGGTGACGGTGAGCCTGAACGACGACGGCAGCGGCAGCAGCAGCGGCGCCGACGGCAACGACACCTTGCTCAACATCGAGAACCTGCAGGGTTCGGAGCTGTACGGCGACACGCTGAGCGGCAACGTGCACGCCAACTGGC
>JACZKT010000469.1 GCA_014859905.1 Rubrivivax sp. | reverse complement strand
CGTGGCTTCGGTGCAGGACAGTCGTTGGGGCTGGAAATGAGGCATCGCGATCACCAGGCGGTTGAGCTGTCGAGGCTGTGGAACAGGGGGCTGCCGAAGGGGCGCCAGGGGCGCCAAGGGCGGCGGCTCAGAAGTCCAGATTGAGCTGGAAGTGCACTCGCGTATCGCCGCGCTCGGTGGCGACACCGTCACTCAGCGCGGTGCCGACGGCGATGCGGCCGTTCACGCCCGGCCGGCCGTATTGCAGGCCCGCGCCCAGCGACGCGGCCGAGCAGCGGCTGCGTGTGCCGTCACAGGGCGCGTCACGCTGATTGCTGACGCGGCCGCCGTCGGCAAAGGCAAAGGCGCGCAGCGATTGCGCCGTGCCCTGGACGCCGAACAGCGGCAGCAACTCGGGGCCGCTCAGCTCCAGCGACGCCAGCACGCCGGAATCGCCAGCCAGTTCGCGCTCGTCGTAGCCACGCACGGACAGGGCGCCACCGAGCCCGAACTGCTCGCCCGGCACCAGGGCGTCGCCCGTCCACTGCGCCGCCAGGCGGGCGCGCAGTTGCCAACCCTCGGCGACGGTGACCAGCGTGCTGCCGTTCAGGCGTACCGTGGTGTAGCCGGGGCGCGCGCCGTCGCGCACCGCCTGGAAGTCGGCAGCGTCGGTGTGGCGACCGCCCAGGCGCAGGTTGGACACCACGGCCAGGCCCAGTGTCCACGGCAAGGCTGCGGTGGAACGTACCGAGTAGTCCAGCGTCAGCGGCGTCACGGCCACGTCGGCCTCGGCCGGCCCGCACGCGCCCTGCGGCAGGTTGGCGATCTCGCACTGGTTCAGGTACTCGCGCCAGTCCAGCGCCACGCCCAGGCGCTGGTCAAAGGCACCGCTGCGCACCAGGTAGCGCGTGGCACGGATGCCCGCCAGGTTGCCGCGGCCGTTGAAGCGGATGTCGCCGACCGCGGTGGGGCTGGAGCCGGCGTCGACGTCGGAGGTGGCGGCATAGACGTCGCCCACCACCAGCCAGGCCGGAAACGGCCGCCGGTAGCTGGCGCTGAACACCTTCACCTGGGAGGCCTTGGTCGGCGAGGTGCTGGCCTGCAGCGCCAGCGTGTCGCCGACGCCCGAGACATCGGCATGCTGCCAACCGATTCCTGCCCGATAGCGGCCGGTGCGCTGGTTGCCGGTGTCGTCCAGCGAGACGTGGACCGAGGTCGCGGGGCCGTCGGTGAGGCCCAGCTCGGCGTCGATCTCGCCCGCCTTGGCACCGGGCTTGAGCAGCAGTTGCAGACGACGCGCCGGGTTTTCGTTGGCGATCTCGATCTGGGCGTCGATGCGGCGCACCAGCGGCGTGCGGCCCTCGACGAGGTCAGGCAGGCTGGCGCGCGCTGCCGCAGCGCGTTCGGCGCTGGCCCCGGGCACGGTGACGCGGGCAATGCGGCCTTCGACGATGGCGATGGTGATGGTGCCTTCGCTGCCGGCCTGCGGCGGCACGTAGGCCACGACACCGGCGTAACCGGCTTCGGCATACAGCCGCTGCACGGCCTCGGCCGCGCGGCGCAACTCTTCCAGCGTGCGGCGACCCTTGAAGGGGGCGACCACGGCGTCGAACTGAGCGCTGTCGAGCAGCGTGTGGCCGGTGTAGACGAAGCGTTCGACATTGACCGCCGGCGCCGTATCGGCGGCCGTGGCCAGGGCGGCGACGCTGCAGGCCAGCACCATGACGACGCCGCGTGCGATCAACCAGCAGCCACCGCAACGCTGCAACAAGTGCTTGAGCATGGACATCGCCCCCGAAAAGTACCGACTGTGAGCCCCGGCAAGCGCAGATGGCGTATTGCTCCGGTCCCCAACGCGCGCCGACTGTACGTTGCGCTGCAGCGCCCGACAAGGCGGGCAGACACCCTTGCGCGCCGCAGCGTGGCGCGCCGGCGTCAACGCGCCTTGCGGCGCAGCAGGTGCAGCAGCCGCGGCAGCACCAGCATCGCCACCACCACGGCCAGCAGCGTGGCCGACATCGGGCGCTCGATGAACACGCTCCACCTGCCTTCGCCGATGGACAGCGCGTTGCGCATCTGCGCCTCGGCCATCGGACCCAGGATCAGGCCCACGATCACCGGCGCGGTGGGGAAGTCGAAGCGGCGCATGATCACGCCGACGAGGCCGATGGCCAGCATGAGGTAGAGGTCGAAGGCGCTCTGCCGCATGCCATATACGCCCACGGTGGCGAAGATCAGGATGCCGGCATAGAGCTGCGGGCGCGGGATCTTCAGCAGCTTGACCCACATGCCCACCAGCGGCAGGTTCAGCACCAGCAACATCACGTTGCCGATGTAAAGGGATGCAATCAGCGCCCAGACCAGCGTCGAACTCGTCTGGAACAGTTGCGGCCCGGCGTTGATGCCGTAGTTCTGCAGCGCCGACAGCAGGATCGCTGCCGTCACCGAGGTCGGGATGCCCAGCGTCAGCAGCGGCACCAGCGTGGCCGTCACGGCCGCGTTGTTGGCCGCCTCGGGTCCGGCCACGCCTTCGATGGCGCCCGTGGTGCCGAACTCCTCCTGGTGCTTGCTGAGCTTGCGCTCCACGCCGTAGCTGATGAAGGTCGGGATCTCGGTGCCGCCGGCCGGGATGGTGCCGAAGGGGAAGCCGATCGCCGTGCCGCGCAGCCAGGCCGGCCAGGAGCGCCGCCATTCCGACTTCGTCATGTGCACCGTTCCCATGCGGTTGAGCGTGGGCTCGCTGCGCCCCTCGTAGAGCGCGGTGTACATGCACTCGCCCACCGCAAACAGCCCCACCGCCACCAGCACGACCTCGATGCCGTCCATGAACTCGGGAATGCCGCCGGTGTAACGCACCTGGGCCGTGATCTGGTCCAGGCCGACGAGCCCCAGCGCCAGGCCGACGAACAGCGCCGTGATGCCGCGCAGCGTGCTGCGGCCGAGCACCGCGCTCACGGTGGTGAAGGCCAGCAGCATGAGCATGAAGTACTCGGGTGGCCCCAGCCTGACGGCATAGGTGGCCAGTATCGGCGCGAACAGCGTCACCAGCACGGTGGCGATGGTGCCGGCGACGAAGGAGCCGATGGCCGAGGTCGCCAGCGCGGCCCCGGCGCGGCCGCTCTTGGCCATCTTGAAGCCTTCGAGCGCGGTGACCATGGTGCCGGTCTCGCCCGGTGTGTTGAGCAGGATCGACGTCGTCGAGCCGCCGTACATGGCGCCGTAGTAGATGCCGGCGAAGAAGATCATGCTCGCCGTGGGCTCGACCTGCGACGTGATCGGCAGCAGCATCGCCACCGTCACCGCCGGGCCCAGGCCCGGCAGCACGCCGATCGCGGTGCCCAGCGCGCAGCCGATGAAGGCCCACATCAGGTTGATCGGCGTGCCGGCGGTGGCAAAGCCGCCGAGGAGCTGGCTCCAGATGTCCATCAGTGCGCTCCGCTCACAACCAGCCCGTGGCCGTGAGGCCGGGCAGGTTGATGCCCAACACCTGGGTGAAGAGCCAGTAGGCGGGTGCCGCGATCAGGAATCCGGTGACGAAGTCGAGCACCCCGCCCCGTCGCCCGCCGTGCGGCTTGCCTTCGCTGCTGCGCAGGCCGCGCACCGCGAGCATGAAGCACACGGTGCAGCTGAGGATGAAACCGATGGTCGTGAGCAGTGCCGCGTTGGCCGCGATGCCGGCGGCCACCCAGGCCAGCGCCGCCCAGTCGCCGCGCGCGGCGCCCGAAGGCTCGTCCATCTGGCGCCAGCCGCCGTTGCGGGCGTCGAAGATCAGCCAGACGCCGCACAGGGCCAACACGCCCGCCACCACCCAGGGCAGGAAGTTGGGGCCGACACCGGCATAACCCGCCACCGCCGAGATGTCGCGTGCGCCCCAGGCCAGCAGGCCCGCCAGAAGCAGGGCACCGGCACCGATCAGGGTCTGGTTGCGCAAGGCAGATGCTCGGTCGGCCATGGCGTGTGTCTCCAGAAATAGAACGCGGGGGCATGGCGCCCCCGCTGCTGGCTGGCGCTCGCGGCGTGGAGCGCTGGCGCCGTCAGACCATGCCGGCCTTGACCATGGTGGCACGCAGGCTGGCGAATTCGTGGTCGACGAAATCCTCGAACTCCTTGCCCACCATCAAGGCCGGGGTCCAGTTGTTCTTGGCCAGGGCCTCGGCCCAGGCCTTGGACCTGGTCGCCTTGACGATCATCTCGACGAGCGCCTTGCGCTGCTCGGCGCTGATGCCCGGTGCGCCGTAGACGCCGCGCCAGTTGCCGATCTCGACGTTGTAGCCCTGCTCCTTCATCGTCGGGATGTCGATGCCCTTCAGGCGCGCCGCGCTGGTGACGGCGATCGGCCGCATCTTGCCGCTCTCGATGTACTGCTGGAACTCGCTGTAGCCGCTGCCGCCGACGGTGACGTTGCCGCCCAGGATGGCCGCCGTGGCCTCGCCGCCGCCGCGGAAGGGCACGTAGTTGATCTTGGCCGCATCGACGCCGACTTCACGCGCCAGCATGGCCGCAGCGATGTGCTCGGTGGAGCCACGCGAGCCGCCGCCCCACTTGACACTGCCGGGGTCCTTCTTCATCTGCTCGACGACGTCCTTCATGGTCTTCAGCGGCGAGTTCTCGGGCAGCACGAAGACGTTGTATTCGCTCGTCAGCCGCGCCAGCGGCGTGGCCTGGGTCACGCTCACCGGCGGCTTGCCGGTGATGATGCCGCCCAGCATCACGGCGCCCATCACCATCATCGCGTTGCCGTCGCCCTTGGAGGCGTTGACGAACTGCGCCAGGCCGATGGCACCGGCCGCGCCGCCCTTGTTTTCATAGGTCACGGCGCTGGCCACGCCGGCATCCTGCAATGCCTTGCCCAGGGCGCGGCCGGTGGCGTCCCAGCCACCGCCGGGGTTGGCGGGGATCATCATCTTCAGGTTGGCGGCGGCGCGCGCCGACAGCGGCAGCGTGCCGGCGGCAGTCAGCGCAGCCAGGCTCTTGAGGAAGGTGTCGCGGCGCATGCGTGGTCTCCTGGGTCGGTGGTTTGAAGGTCTGAGCGCGATGATGGCGCCAGGCGCTGTCAAACGGCTGTCGGCAGCCCCCGGGGAATCACTGAGCGTGTGACGAGATGAATCGCGCTTGCCGATAATCCGGACCCAACGATGAAGCTGCTGCTGATCGAAGACAACACCGCGATGCAGACCACGCTGCAGCGCAGCTTCGAGCGTCGCGGCATGCAGGTGGTGCTGTGCGGCGATGGCGCGCGGGCACTGGACCGCTGGCGCGCCGGCGTGCCCGACGTGGTGGTGCTCGACCTCAGCCTGCCCGGGCGCGACGGCCTGTCGGTGCTGGCCGCCGCCCGCGCCGA
>JACZKT010000468.1 GCA_014859905.1 Rubrivivax sp. | reverse complement strand
GCGCGGTGGCCTGCGCCGACAGCACCGTCAAGCGCACGGCGACACCCTCGCCCCCGGCCAGCAGCCACAGGCTGCGCGCCAGCGTCGTGTCGCCGACGTATTGCGCCGCCGGGCTCACGGCGTGCCGCGCGTCCGAAAAGCGCAGCACCAGCGGCTGGATCGGGGTGGCGGTGGCAATGGCCGCCTGCAGCAGGTTGGCATGAAAGGGCAGCAGCGCATGACCGTCACCGGTGGTGCCCTCGGGGAAGATGGCCACGGTGTCGCCGGCGCGCAGCGCCTCGGCCATCTGGTGCACCACGCGCACGGCGTCGCGCGTCCGTTCGCGTTCGATGTACAGCGTGCCGGCGCCGGCCACCAGCCGGTTCAGCAGCGGCCAGCGCTGCACGTCGGCCTTGGAGACGAAGCGCGCCTCGGGGCACACGGCGTGGATGGCCATGATGTCGAGCCAGGAGATGTGGTTGGCCACCAGCAGCTTGGCGCCGGGGCGCAGCGTGCCCTGCACCTGCAGCCGCAGGCCGAGCACGCGCAGCGTCTTGGCCGCCCACCAGGCGATGCGCGCCCGGCGGCCGGCGCTGTCGAGCGAGGGAAAGCGCAGCCACACGAGGAGCACGCCGTGCAGGAGGTGCAGGACGACGCGCGCCAGCCGCCACGGCGCCCGCGCGCGCTGTATCAACCCGCTCACCCGGCTTCGTAGGCCACCGTGCCCGCCACCAACGTGGCCCGCACGCGGCCGGGCAGCGCCATCCCGGTGGCGGCAAAGGCAAAGGGCGTGTGCTTGCCCTGGCTGGCCAGCGCCTCGGACCTGACCGGCCACTCGGCTGCGGGGTCGAACAGGCACAGGTCGGCGACACCGCCTTCCACCAGCCGCCCGGCGCTGCTGGCCAGCGAGCCCAGGGCATCGCCGAGCACACGCACCGGGTCGTGCGTGATGCGCGCCAGCGCGGTGGCCAGCGGCAACTGGGCATCGCGCCCCCAGCGCAGAGCCAGGCTCAGCAGCAATTCGAGCCCGGTGGCGCCGGGTTCGGCCTCGCCGAACGGCAGTTGCTTGGCGTCGTCGGCCACGGGGTTGTGGTCGGACACCAGCGCATCGATGGTGCCGTCGGCCAGCGCGGCGCGCAGCGCGTCGCGGTCGGTGGCCTGGCGCAGCGGCGGCGTCAGCCGCATGTCGGCGTCGAAGTAGCCGATGTCGGCGTCGGTCAGGTGCAGGGAGTTGATGCTCACGTCGGCCGTGATCGGCAGGCCCGTGGCCTTGGCCGCGCGCAGCAGCGCCACGCCCGCGGCGCTGGAAAGGCGGCAGAGGTGGACCCGCGCGCCGGTCGCGCGCACCAGTTCGAAAATCGTGGCCAGCGCCACCGTTTCTGCCACCACCGGCACGCCGGACAGGCCCAGCCGCGTCGCCACGGCGCCCTGTGCGGCCACGCCCTTGCCCAGCCAGCCGTCCTGCGGCCGCAGCCACACCGTGTATCCGAAGGTCGAGGCGTATTGCAGCGCGCGTTGCAGCACCAGCGTGTCGGTGACGGCAAACTCGGCCTGCGAGAAGCCCACGCAGCCGGCCTCGGTGAGCTCGGCCATTTCGGTGAGCGCGACGCCTTCGAGCCGGCGCGTCAGCGCACCGAGCGGGAAGACGCGGCAGCGCGACAGCTTGCGGGCGCGGAACTTGAGCATCTCCACCAGCCCCGGCTCGTCGAGTACGGGGTCGGTGTCGGGCGGGCACACGAGGCTGGTGACGCCACCGGCAGCCGCCGCCGCCAGCTCGCTTTCCAGCATGCCCTCGTGCTCCTGCCCCGGCTCGCGCAGCCGCGCGGCAAGGTCGACCAGGCCCGGCGCGACGACGAGGCCGCCGGCGTCCAGCGTGCGGTCGGGCGTGAAGTCGCCCGCCGCGCCGATGACGACGATGCGGCCGGCGGCGATGGCGATGTCGGCCACCTCGTCACGGCCCGTGGCGGGGCAGACGACGCGGCCGTTGCGGATGAGAATTTTCACGAAGCCCCCTTGGCGCTGCGCGCCGCCCCCCCAGGGGGGAGCGAGCGCCTTCGGCGCGGCCGTGCGGCGCTCATGCCTGGTTCCCGGCGATGGTGGACATCACCGCCATGCGCACCGCGATGCCGAAGGTCACCTGCGGCAGGATCACGCTGTGCGCGCCGTCGGCCACCGCCGAGTCGATCTCGACGCCGCGGTTGATGGGGCCCGGGTGCATGACGATGGCGTCGGGCCTGGCCAGCGCCAGCTTCTCGGGCGTGAGCCCGAAGCTCTTGTAGAACTCGCCCGCGCTGGGCAGCATGGCGCCGCTCATGCGTTCGTTCTGCAGCCGCAGCATGATGATCACGTCGGCACCGCGGATGCCCTCACTCATGTCGTGGCACACGCGCACGCCCATGCCGGCCAGGTCGCCCGGCACCAGTGTCTTGGGGCCCACGGCGCGGATCTCGGGCACGCCCAGCGTCGTCAGGGCATGGATGTCGGAGCGCGCCACGCGCGAGTGCACGATGTCGCCGACGATGGCCACCGTGAGCTGCGAGAAGTCGCGCTTGTAGTGGCGGATGGTGTACATGTCCAGCAGCCCCTGCGTGGGGTGGGCGTGGCGGCCGTCGCCGGCGTTGATGACATGGACATGCGGCGCCACGTGCTGCGCGATGAGGTAGGGCGCGCCGCTCTCGGCGTGGCGCACGATGAACATGTCGGCGTGCATGGCGGAGAGATTGGCGATGGTGTCGAGCAGGCTCTCGCCCTTGGCGGTGCTGCTCCTGGCGATGTCGAGGTTGATGACATCCGCGCTCAGGCGCTTGGCTGCGATCTCGAAGGTGGTGCGTGTGCGCGTGCTGCTCTCGAAGAAAAGGTTGAACACGCTCTTGCCCCGCAGCAGCGGCACCTTCTTCACGTCGCGGTCGTTGACGCTGAGGAAGGTGCCCGCGGTGTCGAGGATCTGCGTCAGCACGGCCCGGGGCAGGCCTTCGATCGACAACAGATGGATCAGCTCGCCGTGGGCGTTGAGCTGGGGGTTGCGGCGCATCGGCATTTCAGGCGGTTTCCGTGACGGCGAAGCTGAAACCGCCGTCTTCGGCGCGCGCCAGCCGCAGCCGCTGGCCCGCCGGCAAGGCCAGCTTGGCCGCGGCAGAGGCCGCGGCGATGGGCAGCTCGCGCCCGCCGCGGTCCACCAGCACGGCCAGCGTCACGCTGGCCGGGCGGCCGAAGTCGAACAGTTCGTTGACGGCGGCGCGGATGGTGCGGCCGGTGTAGAGCACGTCGTCGACGAGCACGATGTGGCGGCCTTCGATGGCAAACGGCAGCTGCGTCGCGTCGGTGCCAGAGGCCAGGCCGCGGGCGCTGAAGTCGTCGCGGTGCAGCGTGCTGGAGATGACGCCGTGCGCGCCGGGCAGGCCCAGGTCGTGCTGCAGCCGTTCGGCCAGCCAGGCACCACCCGACCAGATGCCCACCAGTGCGGCGTCGGGCCGCGTGCCGTCGGCCAGCAGCGCGCGCACGGCCTGCCGCAGTTCGACATACAGGGCTTCAGCGTCGAGTTCCAGCATCGTTGTCCTGTTCGTCGTCGGTGTGCAGGCTGCGCAGGAATTGGTCGAGGATCAGAGCCGCGGCCGCGGCGTCGGCATCGGCGGCGCCTTCGGCCAGCGCCTCGGTGGTCGTATAGCGCTCGTCGACCTCGTGCACCGGCAGCCGGAAGCGGCCCTGCAACTGGCGCGCAAAACGCCGCGCACGTTGCGTATTGTCGTGCGCCGCGCCGTCGGGGTGGAAGGGCGCGCCGACCACCAGCGCGTCGGGCTGCCACTCCTCGATCAGGCGGCCGATGGCGGCAAAACGTGCCTCACCCTCGGCCGCCACGGTCGTCAGCGCACTCGCTCGCCGCAGCAGCGTGTTGCCCACGGCAACGCCGACTCGGCGCGTACCGAAATCGAACGAAAGGAAGGACTGCGGGCGGGTGGCGGACGGGGGCGCAGACAGCTGCCTGTCAGCCATGCCCCGCCTCCTGCGACAGCATGCGCGGGTCGAAGCCCAACAGCGACAGTGCACGGTCGTAGCGCTGCTCGATGGGGGTGTCGAAGATGACCACCGGGTCGGCGTCCACCGTCAGCCAGCCGTTGCGGCCGAGCTCGTCTTCCAGCTGCCCGGCCTGCCAGCCGCTGTAGCCCAGGGTGACCAGCACGCGCCGCGGGCCGCTGCCTTCGGCCAGGGCCTCCAGCACGTCCTTGCTGGTGGTCATGGCCAGGCCGCCGGGGACCGACAGCGTGGAGTTGTAGCGGATGGATTCGTCGCCCGGCCGGTCGTGCAGCACGAAGCCGCGTTCGGTCTGCACCGGGCCGCCGAAATACACCGGCTGCTCGGCCAGGTCGGCACACGCGGCGCGGTCCAGGCTGAGCTCGACCTTCTCGAACAGGCTCCTGAGCTTGATGTCGATCGGCTTGTTGATGACCAGGCCGAGGGCACCCTTCTCGGTGTGCTCGCACATGTAGACCACGGTGCCGGCAAAGGTCTCGTCGGCCATGCCCGGCATGGCGATCAGGAACTGGTTCGTGAGGTCGATGCGGGAACCGGAGGCCATACGGGGGATTCTATTCCCGGCGCACACTCCGGGGCGTGCACAAGACCGTTGACAAGGCCCTCGTCTGGCTGCGCCGCGATCTGCGCGTGGACGACCATGCCGCCCTGTACCACGCGCTGCGAGCGGCGCGCCAGGTGTGGTGTGCCTTCGTCTTCGACCGCGACATCCTCGAGCCACTGCTGAAACTGGGCCGACAGCAGGACCGGCGCGTGGAATTCATCCGCGACAGCCTGCTCGGCGTGGATGCCGAATTGCGCGCGCTGGCCGCGTCGCACGGCATCGAAGGTGGCGGGCTGATCGTTCGCCACGGCTGGCCACACGAGGCCGTGCCGGCACTGGCGATGGCGCTCGGCGTGCAGGCGGTCTACGCCAGCCACGACGACGAACCGGCGGCGTTGGGGCGCGACGCCCGCGTGCGCGGGCTGCTGGCCGAGCGCGGCGTGGCGCTGCACACGTCCAAGGACCACCTGATCTTCGAGGGCAGCGAAGTGCTGACGCAAGGCGGTGGGCCGTTCTCGGTGTTCACGCCCTACAGGAGCGCCTGGCTGAAGAAGCTGGCGCCCTGGTACCTGAAGGCCTACCCGGTGGCGCACCACGCCTCGGCGCTGGCGCCGCTGCCGGCGGGCAGCGGCGGCGTGCCGACGCTCGAGGACATCGGCTTTGCGCGCACCAACCTGCACACGCTGCGCCTGCCCAGCGGCCCGGCCGGTGGCCAGGAACTGCTGGCCGACTTCCTGCAGCGCATCGACCGCTACCACGAGACGCGCGACTTCCCCGCCGTCAAGGGACCCAGTTACCTGAGCACGCACCTGCGTTTCGGCACCGTCTCGATCCGCCGGCTGGCGCGTGAAGCCAACGAGCGCCGCGTTGCCGGCGTCCGGGGCGCCGAGGTCTGGCTGTCGGAGCTGATCTGGCGCGACTTCTACCACCAGGTGCTGCACCACCACCCGCGGGTCGTGGTGCACGCCTTCAAGCCCGAGTACGACCGCATCCGCTGGGAGCACGGCAAACACGCCGACGAGCTGTTCGCGGCCTGGCGCGAAGGCCGCACCGGCTACCCGCTGGTCGACGCCGCCATGCACCAGATCATGCAGACCGGCTACATGCACAACCGGCTGCGCATGGTGGTGGCGAGTTTCCTGTGCAAGGACCTGGGGCTGGACTGGCGGCGCGGCGAGGCCTACTTCGCGCTGCATCTCAACGACTTCGACCTCGCCGCCAACAACGGCGGCTGGCAGTGGGCGGCGTCCAGCGGCTGCGACGCGCAGCCCTACTTCCGCATCTTCAACCCGGTCAGCCAGAGCGAGAAATTCGACCCGCAAGGCAAGTTCATCCGCCGCTACCTGCCGGCACTGGCCAAGCTGCCCGACAAGCTGATCCACGCGCCCTGGCTGGCGCGGCCGGTGGACCTGGCCGAGGCCGGTGTCGAACTCGGGCGCGACTACCCGCTGCCGGTGGTCGACCATGCCGTGGCGCGCGAGAAGACGCTGCAGCGTTATGCCGTCGTGAAGCGGGCGGCGTAGCCGCGCTGCGCCGGCGTCATACCGATTTGCACTCAATCGGCGAGAAGCGGGCTGCCCGCTCGCGGCCCGTTGCGGACCTTGCCGGGTGTGCGCTTTCTGCGCTCGACGTTTTGCGCCGGTCGCGGCAGGCGGTGCCCGGCGGGGGCGCTGACTGTGGCGGTCGGTGCTGCGCACCGACTCCCCTGCGCTGCTCGCCTTGAGGGGGTGCCGCATAACTCG
>JACZKT010000467.1 GCA_014859905.1 Rubrivivax sp. | reverse complement strand
GCGCTGCGTGTGCAGACACAGGGCGCCGACGGCGAAGAAGCGGCTGGCGATGGCAACGCCGAAGCGGCCGTCGGCGTCGCGGGCGAGGATCGACCAGGTCAAGCCGGACCCCCGGTCATGCAGCGTCGCCGATGCGCTGCTGCGGCCCGGGCCGCAGCTCGACGTGGGCACCCCGGCCGGCCCGGCAGGCGCGGGTGCACCCGCTGGTCGGGGGCGTGGAGGTCACGGGGACGGGTGCGGAGCGGGCCATGGTGCGCAAACGAGTATACGGAGCCCTGCACGCACGCGCCGTGCCAGCCCGCGCAGCGTTGCCTGCGCTCGGCCCGGGCGCCCCTGCGCCACCGCGCAGGCACCGGCTCACAAGACCTTGGTCGCGATCCTGAAGTCCGGGTCTTCCGGGAACGCCGCCACCGTGAAGCCCAGGCTGTGCATCAGCCGCAGCATGGCGGTGTTGTTGGCCAGGATCAGGCCCACGATCTCGTTCAGGCCCTTGTTGCGCGCCAGCTCGATGATCGACAGCATGAGACGCGAGCCCAGCCCCTGGCCCTTGAAGTCGTCGGCCACCGCGAGCGAGAACTCGCAACTCGTGCCATCGGGGTTGGTGATGTAGCGTGCCACGCCCACCAGGCGTTCGGCTTCGGTGTGGCTGCCGTCGCCCCCCGTGTGGCGCTCCTTGACGACGGCCACGAGCGCCATCTCGCGGTCGTAGTCGATCAGCGTGTAGCGCGCCAGCATGCGCGCCGGCAGCTCCTGCATGGCGCTGGCGAAGCGGAAGTAGCGGCTCTCCTGCGACATGCCGCGCACGAAGGCCTGCAGCATCTCGGCGTCGTCGGGCCGGATCGGGCGCACGGTGTACATCCCGCCGCCCCTCATCGGCCACTCGCGTTCCTGGCTCGCGGGGTAGGGCAGGATGGCCAGGTGGCCGTAGCTGCCGGGGGTCTGCGGGGCGTCGTCGACGACGATGCGAGCGTCCACCGCCAAGGCGCCGTCTTCGTCGACGATGACGGGGTTGATGTCCATCTCGCGCAGCTGCGGCAGCGCGCACACCATCTCCGAGACGCGCAGCAGCAGGTGCTCCAGCGCCTGCACGTCGGCCGGCGGCGCGCCGCGCCATTCGCCCAGCATGCCGGCGGCGCGCGAGCGTTCGATCAGCCGCCGCGCCAGGAACTGGTTCAGTGGCGGCAGCTCCATCGCACGGTCGTTGATGAGCTCGATCATGGTGCCGCCGGCGCCGAAGGTGATGACCGGGCCGAAAGGGTCGTCGGTGGTCAGGCCGACATAGACCTCGCGGCTCTTGCCGCGGCCGGCGCGCCGGGCCATGGGCTGTACGGTGATGCCGTTGATGCGAGCGCCGGGCTGCGCCAGCGCCACCGCATCGAGCATCTCCTGGTAGCGGTCGCGCACCTGCGTCGCGTTGTGCACGTCCAGCGCCACGCCCTGCACGTCGCTCTTGTGCGAGATGTCGGGCGACTCGATCTTCAGCGCCACCGGGTAGCCCAGCTGGCTGGCGATCAGCATCGCCTCGTTGGCGCTGCGCGCCAGCATGGTGCGCGTCACCGGCACGTGGAAGGCGGCCAGCAGCGACTTGCTCTCCATCTCGGTGAGCACCTTGCGCCGCTCGGCGAGCACGCCTTCGATGAGCAGGCGCGCGCCTTCGGTGTCGGGGTCGGCCAGGTGCGACAAGGGCGGCGGCGTCTGCTGCAGCAACTGCTGGTTGCGGTAGAAGCTGGCGATGCTGTGGAAGGCGTCGACCGCACCTTCGGGGGTGCGGAACACCGGCATGTGCTTGGCGGCGAGCAGCTCGCGCGACGGGCGCACGCTGGCTTCGCCCATCCAGCAGCCGAGCACCGGCTTGGCGGCGGGCGAGAAGGCCTCGCCGACAGCACGCGCCACGGCTTCGGTGTCGCTGCCGGCCTTGGGCGAGTGGATCAGCAGCACGCCATCGGTGGCGCGGTCATTGATGCCCGCCTGCATGGCCGCGACGTAGTCCTCGCCGGTGGCCTCTTCGCCGAGGTCCTTGACGCCGGCCACCTGCAGCCCCTGGACGCCGGCCCAGTCGGCCGCCAGCACGCCCGGCCCGCCGCCGTTGGTGACGATGGCCAGCCGCTCGCCCACCGGGCGGAAGCGCGAAGCCAGGCACTTCGCGGCCGAGAACAGCTGCGTGAACTGCCGCACCCGCACCACGCCGGCGCGGCGCAGCACGGCGTCGAAGACATCGTCCGCGCCGACGATGGCGGCCGAGTGCGTGAGCGCCACGCTGCGCCCCGCTGCCTGGCGGCCGGACTTCATCACCACCACCGGCTTGGCGTGCGCCGCTGCGCGCAGCGCGCTGACGAAACGCCGGGCGTTGCGGATGCCTTCCATGTAGACCAGGATGCTCTGCGTCTGCGCGTCGGTGGACAGGTAGTCCAGCACCTGCGGCAGCTCGACCGCGGTGTTGGGCCCCAGCGAGACGACGGTGGAAAAGCCCACGCCCTGCTCGCGCGCCCAGTCCAGGATCGCGGCCGTCAGCGCGCCCGACTGCGACACCAGCGCCAGCGGGCCGATGGCCGCCAGGGGCCCCAGCGCGCTGGCATTGAGCATCAGTGCCGGGCGCTGCAGCCCCAGGCTGTTGGGTCCGAGCAGGTGGACGCCGTGGCGGCGCGCGGTCTGGTGCAGTTCGGTGCACAGCGTCGGCGGCATGTTGCTGGACAGCACCAGCGCGGCGCGGCAGTGGATGCGGCCGACGATCTCCAGCGCCGCCAGGGTCTGCTCGTGCGGCAGCGCGATCAGCGCCAGGTCGGCGCGCGAATTGGCCAGGTCACCCAGCGTGCCGGTGGTGGCCACGTCGAGCCAGGTCAGCTGGCCGGCGTAGCCGCCTTCGAGCAGGGCGCGGCGCAGCGTGCCGGCCAGCGGTGTGGGTGGGTCGGCGTCGGGGTTGCCGGCAAAGGCGACGATCGAGCCGGGGTTGAACAACGGGGTCAGGTAATGTTGGTCCACGGCGAATCC
Source organism: Rubrivivax sp. (assembly GCA_014859905.1). Classification (GTDB taxonomy): domain Bacteria; phylum Pseudomonadota; class Gammaproteobacteria; order Burkholderiales; family Burkholderiaceae_C; genus Rubrivivax. Next base: position 3,182 of record JACZKT010000467.1, on the reverse strand, counting down.
CGGGCGATGGGCATGCCACGCAGGATAGGCCCAACGCCCAGCCGGCTGTTTGACGTGGCGCAGGCACCACGGGCAGATGGCACGAATCCGCCGCCACCGCTTCGGGTTCTGGCGCGCGAGAAACCTGTCAGAGACCGACAGTCTCTTGAACTTGCTCCCTCTCCCGCAGGGCGGGAGAGGGAGCAATACCCGCGGCCATCAGCCGCACCAGACCGTAGAGCGCGTCGACATTCGGCGTCGCGACGCCGACATGGCTGCCGATCTCGCGCACGGCGCCGAGCAGGGCGTCGATCTCCAGCGGCCGGCCGGCCTCCAGGTCCTGCAGCATCGAGGTCTTGAAGGCGCCGAGCTTGCGCGTCACGGCGTGGCGCTCTTCGGGCCGCTGTTCGATGGCGATGCCGAAGGCGGCGCCGATGGCCTGCGCCTCCAGCATCACGGCACTGCAGAAGGCGCGTACCAGGGGATCGTCGAGGATGCGGTCGCAGGTGGCGCCGGTGAGCGCCGAGATCGGGTTCATCGTCATGTTGCCCCAGAGCTTGAACCAGACCTCGCGCTGGATGCGCTCGGACAGCGTCACCGCGAAGCCGGCGTGGGCCAGCAGCGTGGCCACGGTCTGCAGGCGGCTGTCGGTGCCTCCGCTGGCGCGGCCGAGGATGAGCCCCTGGCCGTTGACATGGCGCACGTGGCCGGGCTCGACGGCGCCGGCCGACAGGTGCACGACGCAGCCGATGACGCGCTCGGCGGGGATCAGCGAGCGCACCGCGCCGCCGGCGTCCACCGAGTCCAGCACGAGGCCCTGGCAGGGGCCGGGCAGGCCGTCGAAGAACCACCAGGGCACGCCGTTCATGGCCGCCAGCACCTGCGTGCGCGGCCCGCACAGCGCCGCCACGGCAGGCGCCACCGCGGCCAGCGCGGGGCCCTTGACGGCGACGATCACCAGGTCCTGCAGGCCGAGTTCGGCCGCGTCGTCGCTGGCCTGCAGCGGCACGCTGAGCAGGCCTTGCGGGGTGTCCAGCCGCAGCCCGTGGCGTCGCACGGCGGCCAGGGTGTCGCCGCGCGCCAGCGCCGACAGTTGCAGCGTGCCGGCCGCCGGCTGCGGCAGGCGGCTGCCCAGCCAGCCTGCGAACAGGCCGCCGATGGCGCCGAGGCCGACGATGCAGACTTTCATGTGTGCTCAGCGCGTGAACAGGGCCTGCCAGCCGGCGTGTCCCAGCTGCTGCAGGGTCCGCATGTTGCGCTCGTAGATGTCGGCGGCGTCGGGCACCGAGGCCACGGCGCGGGCTATGCTGGCTTCGCGCAGCAGGTGCAGCGTGGGGTGCGGCGAGCGGTTCGTGAAATTGGCGACGTCGTCGGGCTGGCTGTCGGCAAACTGGTACTGCGGGTGGAAGCTGGCGATCTGAAGGGTGCCGTCCAGGCCGAGCTCGACGAGCGCGGCGTCGGCGACATCGAGGAAATCGTTGAAGTCGAGAAAGTCGCCTAGCACCTGCGGGTGCACGAGCAGCGTCGTTTCCACTTCCTGCGCGTCGGCGGCGGCCAGGAACTGGAGCTCGTGGACGAGGTCGGCCAGCAGCACCGCGGGTTCGCTCGCGTCGCTGAGCACCCAGCGGATCTGGCTCCTGGCGTGCACGGCCTTGGCAAAGGGGCAGAGGTTGAGGCCGATGACGGCGGTCTCGAGCCAGTGGCGGGTGTCTTCGATGGCGTTCATGCTCTCGCCCGCCCGGGGTTCATGGCCGCACGGCAGGCGCCTCCATTGTCATGCCTGCGGCGCGCTGCATCAGGTAGAGCTCGAGCGCCGTGAACTCATCGCTGCCATAGGCGAAGGGTTCGGCGCGCACGCCGACCATGCAGTTGCGCAGCCGCCGCTGCAGCGAACCCAGGCCCTGCCACTCCAAGCGGTAGACCGGGTAGCCGGTGGGGTGCCCCTGCGGGATCGTGCTGCCCGCCAGACGGCGGCCGGCGTTGGCGTCGTGGCACTGGGCGCAGGAAAAGTCGAGCTGGCCGAAACGCTGTCGGTAGAGCTGCGCGCCACGGTGGCGAAGCGGCGCCAGGTGCGGATCGTCGGGCGGGCTGATGGGCCTGCCGCGCGAGAGGTAGGCGAGGTAGGTCTCCAGGCCCAGCAACTCGTCGCTCTCGGCGGGCCACGGCGAGGCCTGCAGGTGGCGCTGGCGGCACAGGTTGATGCGCGCCGACAGCGTCACCGGCTTGCCCAGACGGGCGTCCCAGGCCGGGTAACGCGCCGCCACGCCGCGCTGGTTGTCGACGCTGTGGCAGCGCTCGCAACTGGCCTGGTGACGCTGTTCGCCGTCTTTCAGCCACAGGAAGGCGGGGTTGAGCGCGTCGTCGCGTTGCAGCGCCTGCGTCGCCGGCGACATGAAGTCGAACCCCGAGCGGCGCGGGTCGGCCGCCGCTGCCGCCGTCAGCAGGGCCAGCAGCAACGGCAGCCAGGCCTTCATGCGGGTGTCATGGCACTGTCAGACCACATCCAGACGCACGCTCTGGCTGTACGCAAAACCGTTGTCGCCCGACCAGCTCACCGTCAGCGTGCCGCTCGCCGTGGCCAGCAGGGGGAAGGACAGGTAGGGGTTGGCGGCCACCGCGGCGTGCAGGTCGGCGGCGAACACCGGCTGGCCTTCGAAGCGGGCCTCGACACGGCGGATCAGGTCGCGCGGCAGGCGCTGGCCTTCGGAGCCGCTGCGGTAGCCGGTCTCCATGGCGTGCGCGATGAGGGCACGGATCTCGATCACCTCGCCGCGGCGCGCGCCGGCGGGAACATGGACGAGGGCACGCACCATGGTCAAGGACCGAAGGCCGCTACAGTTCGCTCCCTCTCCCCTCTGGGGAGAGGGAGCAAATGCGTACGCGGCCGAAAAGCGCTCACGCGCTCAGCCCTCCACGCACGCGGCCAGGGTCACCACGACCTCGACTCGCTGCTGCCAGACGCTGCCGTCGCTCAGCTGCGCCAGCGCCACGATGGTCTGCGAGGTCGCCAGTCGCATGCGGGTGCCGACCACGGCGCGGCCGTTGGCGGGGCTCAGGTGGAACACCGCCACCTCGGGCTGCGGGTTGCGTTCGGTGAAGAGCGCGATGCGTTGGACGTGGTCGCCGGCCGTCATCGGGCTGGCCACGCTCACCGTCACCGGCACGGCGTTGCCGTTTTCCACCAGCGGTGAAATGTCGAGAGT
>JACZKT010000466.1 GCA_014859905.1 Rubrivivax sp. | reverse complement strand
ACGAACGCCAGCGCGCGCCCGACACGCCGCATGGGGCCGGTCAGGCGCCACGATGTCGAGCGGTGGATCGCCGTGATCTGCGCCTGCAGCCGCTCGATCTGCTGCAGGTGGTCCAGCCGCAGCGCGGCCAGCAGGTCGCCTTCACGGCGATAGGCCTCGAGCTGGCCCTGCAGCCCGTCGCGGTCGGCTTGCAGGGCCGAGACCTGTGTTTGCAGGAACTCGGCCTGCTGCTGCAGGGCCGCTGTCCGCGCCTGCAGCGCCTCGATCTGGCCTTGCCGTCCGTCGAGCTCGACCTGCAGGTCCGTGATCTGTGTCTGCAGAAGCTCGGTCTGCCTGTGCAGGGCGTCGGTATGGGCCTGCAGCGCCTGCCGCTCGTTCGTGACGCGGTCCCTGTCACTCTCGAGGGCGGCGGCATGGGCCTGCACAGTGGCCAGGTCGACCCTGATGCGCGCGGCATCCTGGACCGCAGCTGTGTAGGCCGCCTGCGCCGCGGCCCACTGTTCCCGCGCCTGCTGCAGCTCCTGGTGCCGCTGCGTCTCGTTGCCGAGCAACTGCGAATGGCGCTCGATCAGCGCCGCCACATCGCCTTCGGTCCAGCGCGCCAGCTGCAGCCGGGCGAAGCCTTCGAGGCTGCGCCGGCGTTTCTCGCTGTCAGGCACGGTGTGCCCGGACCCCGCGTCGGGGTCCAGGTGGTACACCGCCGACACACCAGGCACGCGGACGAAGTCTGCGCCGCGCGCCATCAGCTGCAGCCAGAAGTCCCAGTCCTCGAACTGCTCCAGCTGTTCGGCCATGCGCAGTGCCGGCGCGGCGTCGACGACCGCGGTCCGGAACATCACGGCATGGATCGGCAGCAGGTTCTGCAGCTGCAGGTCGGCCCAGTTCACATCGCGGTCGTACACGTGCACCGTGGCTTGCGGCGCATCGGCGGCGCCCGTCACGCACTGCACACCGGCAAACGCCGCCGCAGCTTGCGGGTGCTCGTCCAGGGCCTGCGCCAGGCGCTGCAGATGCCCGGCAAGCAACTCGTCGTCGTCGTCCAGGAACAGGGCCAGCTCGGTGCCCGCCCGCTCGAGCAGGTGGTTGGCTGCCGCGCCGCGGGCCAGCGGGTGATCGGGCAGCGACACCTCCAGCGTCATGTCCGCGGGCGGATTCGGCAAGCCATCGATGGGGCGTCCATCTGCGCAGACCACCACGATGCGCAGGGTCAGGTCCTGCGCGTACACCGACAGCAGCGCACGCGTCAAGGTCGGGCGCCCGACGGATCGGATGAGCACGCTGATGCGCGCAACGGATTCAGGCATGGGCAAACGGTCGAGGTTCAGGCGTCGGCTGACGACATGGGAAACCCAATCACGTGGATCATCTGTCGCCAATTTCAATTTGGCGGCTACGAGCTCTTACTCTGCATTGTGTCCATCGACGCAACAAGGCACGTCTCGGCCCCGTCACGCTCCATAATTAGAACATTAATAATCATCTGTTCTGCGGCATCCTGAGAATCCTGCAGCGGACTGTTCAATTTACCGATATATCGCCAGCCAGAATATTCGATATCCGGGCGTTTGAAGTAGGTCGCAACATCCGGCCTGGACAAACCCAGTTCTGCGTAACCGACTTCCGTGCTGCCGATCATGATGCGCACGGCCTCGACCGGAGCGCCGGTGCGCCTGCTCATCGCCCAACCGGAGATCTGCAAGCGCCCTTCCGAGTCGATGAAGGCGCCCTCGATGGTTCCCCGCGGGAATGGATTCGGTCTTGGTCGATCGCCGAGTAGTGTTTTCGATCTTGCGACGACATAGACGTCCTGTGCCCACAGTTCGCTCTGCAGGTAATGAACCTGTGCAATTCGAAGTTCGGCCGCCAGATTGCGCACCCATTTCTCGGTCACCGTCGAAGAACCGTACTCGTTCTTGTCCAGACTGCGACTTTCGCTGACCGGGATGAACATGTAACCATCTCTTGCCGACTCGCCGCTCAGTGCTTGTACTGATTCGCCATGCGTTGAAAAGATGAGCAGTCCGTCGTCCGCCAACACACCATACAAGCGCGCCAGCCAGGCCTTGAATTGAGGAGCGGCCAAGTGTGAAAAGAGGGAACCGACATAGATGATTTCATACTTGCGTGGGAATTTGACGTCGTCTGGATTGATCGCCGAGTAGAAGCCATTGACTCCGAGATGCATCCTTTGAAAATCAACGGCACCGGTGTAGATGTCGCTCACCCAGATCCTGTCTGGAGCAAGTCTTTGCACCAGAAAGCGTGTTGACTTTCCGTAGCCGCAGGCGAAGTCGAGAAAACTCCGTACGCCGTCGAAGGTCTTGCCGGCCGCTCCGATTATGTTTTCGATGACCTGGACGGCCTCCTTGCCACCGTACATGTACTCCTGGAGAGCGTATGACCTCTTTGGTAAATTGTTGCGCAAATATATATACATCTCATCTTCTGCGCTGACACCGTCGAAGAAACTCCTTCGGTCCGTGGCGATGGCAGACAGGTAGGCTCGTGCGAGCGCATCCTCGGAGGCGCCGAAAGCCACCAAATTTGCAGCCCCTCCCGCATCAGGTGTTTGAGCCCGCCAGCGGTTCACGAGCCTGGTGGCACTGCGCCGGATGCGATCATGAATTGTCGACATGGTCCCCTTCCGCGAAAAGACTTGATATGCGTTCTGTGTACCGACGCCAAGGTCTGCGGGGCGCACGATGAACCAAGGCGTCACGCGGGCGTTTGCCTGGGAGCTCTGCCTGAGCGCCGGGTTGGGCTGGTGGACAACGCGAAACCGCCAGCAAGCAGCGAGGCCGCGCACGAGCGGCGCCCGGCCGTGCTGTGAACCGGGATGCCTTGCGTGTGCATGTGCATGTTCGGGTGGCCGCTGCACAGCGGCCGCGAACGGGGGTTGCAGTCATGGCGCGACAAGGACGAGACATCCTTGATTGTCGTCGGGCATCAAGTCCGACAGCCAGTCGAGGGCCGGGTCCTGAAAGCGAACTGCGCCATCGACCTGCCGGAAGACAGCCACAGTCCTCGCCCCCAGGAACGACAAGCACGGCCGCGGCTTCTGCACCAGTGAGCGAGGGCGGTGCAGCAGGATGTGTACATCCACGCATCCCGAGCCTGACCATGTCCACAACCATGACCGTGCGCCTTGACGACGACGTCAAGGATCGCCTCGATGTCCTGGCCGAAGCGACCCAGCGCAGCAAGTCGTTCCTGGCCGCCGAAGACATCCGGGCGTACGTCGAGAACAACGAGTGGCAGATAGGCGAGATCCGGGCCGCGCGCCTCGTTGTCAAGCGCGTCCTCGACGCCGTCGCAGAGCTGCAGGGGCAGCCCGGACTTGGTCGCCGCGGCCGTTTGCCTGGCACGCGTGAGTTGAGCTTGCCGAAACCTACAGCCGCGTGCGGACAAACAGCCGTTCCGGGACCAGCCGCACGATCAGCATGATCCAGCGCCAGAACCACGGCGTGTAGACGCGGCCGAAACCACGCGTGAGCGCCACGTCGATGTCCTGCGCCACGCGCTCGGGCGTGGCCCACAGCGGGCCCTTGGTGAAACCCGCCGTCATGGGCGTGTCCACGAAACCCGGCAGCAAGGTGAGCACGCGCACGCCGTGGCGTGCCAGGCGGTGTCGCAGGCCCGAGGCCAGTGCGGACACTGCTGCCTTGGCCGCGCCGTAGACATAGTTGCTGGCACGGCCGCGCTCGCCGGCCGGCGAGGAGATGATGCCGATGGCGCCCCGCCCCTGGCGTTCGAAGCGTGGCGCCAGCACGGTCAACAGGGCCAGCACCGAACGCGCGTCGAGGTCGAAGGCCCGCAGCGCCTGCTCGACTGACGCTTCGCACGCCGCTTGATCGGGCAGGCTGCCGTAGGCCACCAGTGCGGCGTCGAAACCGGCGAAGGCAGCGAAGGCTTGCGCCAGCACGGCGTCGTGCGCATCGATCTGCAGGGCATCCAGGACGAACGTACGCACCTCGGCCGCGCCGCGCACGCGCAGGTCGGCTGCGTTGGCGTCCAGGCGCCCCGCGTCGCGCGCCAGCAGCACCAGCCGGGCGCCTCGGGCGGCATGACGCCGCGACACCGCGTGCGCGATGGCAGAGGTGGCGCCGATCACCAGCAGTCGCTCACTCATGAGGGGTCTTCATTCTTTGCTTTCATGTCTGGTCGCCGAGCAGCCGGCGCGACAGCCGCGACGAAATGCCGGGATCGCGGAAGCTGCGGAATTCGTCCAGCCGCGGGTAACCGCGCTCGAACAGCTCGCGCGGCATGCAGGCGTCCTTGGCCGGATAGAGCCGTCCACCGGCGCCTTGCACCACCGCGTTCAGGCGCTCGAACAACTGCAGCGTGGCCGCGCCCCGGTTCGGAAAGTCCAGCGCGATGGTGATGCCGGGCATGGGGAAGCTCAGCAGCCCGGGCGCCTCACGCTCGCCGAAGGTCTTGATGACACCGAGGAACGAGCCCGAGCCGGAGCCGGCGATCAGGCCCAGCAGTTCGGCCGCCGCCTCCTGCTGATGCGGCGGCGGCAACACGCACTGGTACTGGTAGAAGCCGCGCGGGCCGTACATGCGGTTCCAGTCCAGCAGACCGTCCAGGGGGTAGAAGAAGGGCTCGTAAGGCTGGCGCACGCGACGCCCCGACACGGCGTGCTGACGCTGCCAGTACAGCGCGTTGAAGGCGCGCAGCGTGACGCCGTTGACCAGCGACAGCGGCGGCGTGAAGGGCCACCGCAGCGTCCTGCGCGGCGGCAGCGGCCGCGCGTCGGCGACGTGGTTGCCGCGAAACAGCACGCCGCGCAGGCGCTGACCGCGGGTGGCCAGGCAGTCGATCCAGGCCACGATGTATTCCCAGCCGGCCGCCGAGGCGTCGGACAGGGCGACGAATTCAGCAACCGACTCGAAGGTCAGCGCCTCGCTCTCGATCCAGGGCCCGGGGACCGGGCGCAGGCGCAGCGTGGCGCGGGTGATGACGCCGGTCAGCCCCAGCCCGCCCACCGTGGCCCTGAACCAGGGTTCGTTCAGCCCGGGCCCGCATTCGATGAGCTGGCCGTCGGTGCGTTGCAGCACCAGCCGTTCGACATGGTCGCCGAAGCTGCCGCCGCGGTGGTGGTTCTTGCCGTGCACGTCGTTGGCGATGGCGCCGCCCACGGTGATGTACTGGGTGCCGGGTGTCACCGCCAGGAACCAGCCGTGCGGCAGCACGGCGCGGGTCACTTCCTGCAGCGTCACGCCGGCCTCGCACTCCAGCACACCCCGCTCACGGTCGAAGGCAATGAAGCGGTCCAGCCCGCGCATCGCCCACAAGGTGCCGCCGGG
>JACZKT010000465.1 GCA_014859905.1 Rubrivivax sp. | reverse complement strand
TCCGCGTCTGGGCCTTCAGGCGCGTCAGTTGCGCCCGAAGCAGCGCCGCCTGGAACTCCGTCATGCGGAGGTTGGCCCCGGCGATGTCGTGGAAGTACCACGCCTTTCCGATCACGCGGCCGCAGTTGGTGTAGCTGCGGGCCGTCTCGGCCAGGGCCTCGGCGTCGCGCACCAGCGCCCGCGCCACATCGGCGTCCCAGGGCGGGAGCTGGAGCTTCAGGCCGGCCTGCCTGAGCCGCTGCAGCCGCCCCTTCAGCCCAGCGACGAAGTGTCGGCGCCAATGCTCGCTTACGGGGTCGATCGGTGGGGACATGGCGGTACGGGATCGGCTGCGAACCGGTTCGAAGACCGGGGCCTGGCGCCATCGGCATCGCGCCTCGTCATGACTCGCCTCCCTGCAGCGCCAGCGCGGCCTGCACACGGTCGAGCAGCTTGTGGACATCGATCGGCTTGGTGAGGTAGTCGTCGAAGCCGGCCACGAGCCCGCGCTCCACGTCGGCCGGCATCGCGTTGGCGGAAATCGCGATCACGGGGATGCCGGCCAGCGCGGGCTCGCGCCGCAGCCAGGCCAGCAGCTCGAGGCCGCTCATGCCCGGCAGGCCGATGTCGAGCAGGATCAGGTCCGGTCGCTCGTCGCGGGCCAGGGCCATGCCCTCGGCAGCAGTGCTTGCCGCCAGCACGGCGACCGTGGGCAGCAGCCGGAGCATCGCGCGCACCAGCTTCAGGTTGGCCGGGTTGTCCTCGACATAGAGCACCTGCTTGCGGGGGGCGCGCCGCGCCGCGTGCCGGGGTTCGAGGCCGGCAAGACCTCTCGCCCCGGCAGGAATCCCCTGGCGTGGCTCGGCACGCTCCAGTTCGATCCAGAACACGCTGCCGACGCCCTGCCGGCTGTGCACGCCGATCTCGCCGTTCATCAACGTGACCAGCCGCTGCGTGATGGACAGTCCGATGCCGATGCCGTGGACACTTCCGCGGTGCCGTTCGAGCCGCGTGAAGGGCTCGAAGAGCTGCTCCATTTCAGCGGCGGCGATGCCGACGCCGCTGTCCTCGACCTCGATGCGGATGCGTCCCCCGCCCTGCGGGCTGGCTCGCAGCTGGACGGACCCACCGGACCGGTTGTACTTGACGGCATTGCTCAGCAGGTTGATGACGCACTGCTTCAGCCGCAGGGGGTCGGCGGCGACCACGATGGCCGCGTCGATGTCGTGGCGGAACGAGATCCCGCGTTCGTGGGCAAGCGGGGTCACCAGTGCCATGGCCTGATGGATCAGCTCGCCCAGGTGCACCGGCTGCAGCGACACGCGCAAGGTGCCGAGGTCGATGCGCGCAATGTCCAGCACCTCGTCCACCAGTTCCAGCAGGTGGCTGCCCGCCTTCAGGATCTCGCGCAGGCCGTCGGTCTGCGCGGCGTCGAGGTTCTGGCCGAGCAGCAGCACCTGGGAAAACCCCAGCACGGCATTCAAAGGCGTGCGCAACTCGTGGCTCATGCGCGACATGAAATCGGCCTTGGCGCGATTGGCGCGTCGGGCCTCGTCGAGCGCAAGCTGAAATTCCCGCTGCCGCTCGATTTCCTCGCTGCGGTCGCCGAAGACATTGACCAGGTGCGAGACGGCACCCTGGTCATCGAGCACGGGCGTGATGCTGTTGCGGAGCGGAACTTCCTTGCCGTCCGGCCGCTGGAAGGCAAAGTCGAGGCGGGCGCCCTGCCCCCGCCTGGCCTGTTCGACCGCCTGGCGCAACCCTGCCTTTGCCTGGGCCGGAACGAGGTCCAGGAAGTCGGCGCAGACGGCGGCCTCAGCGGGCACGCCGAGGATGGCGCGTGCCGCCGGGTTCAGGTAGATGAGCCGATGCGTCGCCGCGCTGCACAGTGCGACGCCCTCGCTCGTGGACTCAACCACCTGCCGGAACAAGGCCAGTTGCGCCTGCGCCTCCTTGCGCACCGTGATGTCCTGCACCACGCCCAGCATGCGCAGCGCCTCGCCCTGCGGACCGCGCGTGACGTCGCCGCGCTCGAGCAGCCAGCGCACCGTGCCATCGGGCCAGACGCAGCGATGTTCGATTTCATAGGGCGCACCCGTCTCGATGCCGCGGTCGACCGCGGCCATGACGGCCTGGCGGTCGTCGGGGTGCACGGCGGCGATGAAGTTTTCGTACGAGGTCTTGAGTTCCCCGACCGGGTGGCCGAAGAGCGGGCCGATGCGCTCGGACCAGTGCAGTTCGTGCGTGCGCAGGTCGAGGTCCCAGGTGCCGACTTCGGCAAAGTCCTGGCTGCGGCAGTAACGCTCTTCCGCGACCTCCGCACGCCGCTGTGCGCGCTTGGTGGCGCTGATGTCGGTGCGTATCGAGACGTAGCGGCAGGGCAGGCCGGCGCCGTCGAGCTCGGGCGTGATGGTGGCCTGGACCCAATACAGCTCGCCCGTCTTGCGCCGGTTGCAGATCTCGCCGCGCCAGGTCCGGCCGCCGGCAATGCAATGCCACATCTCTTCGTAGAAGTCCGCGCCATGCAGGCCGGACTTCAACAGCCGGTGATTGATGCCGATCAGCTCTTCGGCCGTGTAGCCGCTGAGCTCGCAGAACTTCCGATTGACGTAGACGATGCCGCCCTGCGCATCGGCCACGCTCACGATGGCATGTTCATCCAGCGCCGCCAGCAGGCCTGCGGACCATGACTGGGGAGGCTCAGGCTTCGTGCATGCAGGGCAGTAAACATGATCCATGTCTGACGATAATGCAGAAACAGGCGATAGAGATATTGCTGGATCCCATTGAGCCTGGAGCGCGACGCGCTGCCCGCCCGGATCTCCGCTTCAGGCCATGGCGCGGCGTGGCGCCAGGCGCGTGCACCGGCAGGGCCCGCCCGCACGGGCTACGGCAGGACGCGTTCGCGCAGCGTGTAGACGATGCGGTCCAGTTCCGCCCGCACGAGGACCGCCTGGCGCTCGAACCGCGGGCTGTCGGCGCCGAGCGATGCCACGAACGAAGCGCACAACGACGCGAAGTGGCCGGCACCCAGCGCTTCGCCGACATCGGCCAGGCGGGTGGCAGCTTCGGCGGCGGCCTCGAAGTCGTGCGCGTAGGCGCTGACGAGCATCCGGCGCAACAGTTCGGTGCCCTGCTGCTCCATGGCCAGCGCCAGGCCGGCGACCGCCGGTGACACCTCGCTGGCGGCACTCGACAACAGGTGGACCAGCCGCCCCGCGATCGCTTCCTGGTCGACGGTGTAACGCGTCCGGTACAGGTCGCCACGCAGCGTCTGGACCCGCCCCAGCACGAGCTTCAGATCCCGCAGCGCGACCGGCTTGCCGAGGTGAGCCGCAAAGCCGGACGCCAGGGCATGTGCCTTGTCTTCGCTGCTGGTGCTGCCGGTGATCGCGATCACCGGCACGCTCGGCGCGCGGCGGGAGTGCTCGTGCGACCGTATCAGCGACAGCACCTCGAAGCCGTCGAGCCGAGGCATCGTGATGTCGAGGCTGACCATATCGACGCCGGCTTCCAGCGCGATCGCGATGGCCGACTCGGGGTCGGTGCAGACGGTGACGCGGCACGTTGCCTGCTCCAGTAAGCGCGCGATCGCACGCGCAGAGGCCGAGTTGTCGTCGACCACGACAGCGTGAATATCCATGCGGCTATTATGGTGGGCCGATCCGGCCCCGGGAAGAAGCCTGCACCCCCGCTTCCCGGGGGTCCAGGTGTGCCGAAGGACTTGACCAGACACAAATGATGGCGTCTACCCAGTGCCTTTTTCGGCATGCGGGAATAGACTCGCCGGCAGGGGGAGTGGACACGGATGGCCAGCAGGACGCGTGGAGTCGATGGGCCCAGCAGGGCCCTGGCCGGCTTGTACTTCAGCCCCGAATTCCTGATTCGGCGCGCCCATCAGATCGCCACTGCGGTGTTCACCGGAACCTGTGCCGATCTGGATCTGACACCTTCGCAGTACGCCGCGCTGTTCGCCCTGCGCGAACGCTCGCCGATCGGCCAGAACGAGCTCGGGCGCCTGATCGCACTGGACCGGTCCACGACCTCCGTCGTCGTGAAGATCCTGCGCGACCGCGGGCTCGTCACGGCGTCGAGCGATGCGTCCGATCGGCGCAAGGCTTTCCTCGACCTCACCAACGAGGGGCGGCTGCTGCTGGCGAAGGCGGAAAGACGCAACTCGCAGTCGAGCCAGGAGTTGCTGTCGGTGTTCGACAAGAAGCAGGCCTCGGTGTTCCTGGAACTGCTGGACAAGCTTGCGAATTCACTCGGCGCGAAGGCCGGCCCAGGCACCAGGTAAGCCGCCCGCGCCGTCGACGATCACCCGGGCCGGCTGCCCGACGTGGAGGAATTGCCGCCTGCAGTGGGCTCTTCGAGGTTCGGTCAGGCAGCGCCTCGACTGGCCTTCGAGTATGCCGACAACGAGTCGCCGGCTGAAGCGGACAGGCGACGTGCCGCATGTCAAGCTCACCTGCAGGGTCATGCGGCGTCAGGACCAACACGGCCCGACTCGCCCTGCCGCGCATCGTCCACTTGCTGGCAGCGCAGGCCGGCCGCGTCACGGATCCAGGATGCAGAAGCGACTTGTGATGACCCCCTCACTGCTGCCTTCTCGCCGCAACTTCACCAGGAGTCTGGTGGTCGGCGTAGTGCTGCTCAATCTCGTGGTCATCGCACTGGCAGCCTTCGCCATCTACCAGGACAAACTCGAACACGATGGGCGCACTCGGATCACGACCGAGAACACCTCGCTGCTGATCGAGCGCGAAGCCAGCGCCGTCCTGGACCGGGTCGATCTGGCGCTTCACTCTGTGATCCATGAAGTCGAACACCGGATCGCCGACGGACCCGTTGACGAGACCCACCTCAATGACTTCCTGAGGGGGCACCAGTCCCATGTGCCCGAAGTCGCCAGCCTGCGGCTCACCGACGCGAACGGGGTGGTTCGTTATGGCCAAGGCGTTCAGTCCGGCACCGTGATCGACCTGAGCGACCGCGACTTCTTCGTCCTGCAACGGGGCAATCCGGGTGCCGGCCTGGTCGTCGGCAGGCCGACCATGGCGCGAATCGGCAAGGATTGGGTCCTCCCTCTGTCGCGCCGCATGAACCTGCCGAGTGGCGAGTTCACCGGGATCGTTTATATCGACATCCCGATCGAGTATTTCGTCAACGCATTCTCCGCGTTGAACCTGGGCTCGCACGGACTGGTTGCCCTGCGCTCCGTGGACCACGTTTCGGTGGCCCGTTATCCCGTAGCCGAGTCGGGCGGCGGCGGCAGCATCGGCCAGTTCGCGCTTTCCGATCAGCTTCGCCAACTGCTGCTGGGCCATCCCAGCAGCGTCACCTACATCGCCCCGTCGCCAACGGATGGCATCGAGCGGACCCACTCGTACAGGAAGTTGGCGCGCTATCCCCTGTATGTCGTCGTCGGCCTGGCCAGGCGGGACACCTTGGATGAATGGTGGCGGCGCACCAGCCAGACGGCAGCGGTGGTGTTTCTCTTCAGCCTGATGACGGCCTTGTTCGGTGGGCTGGTCTTGCGCAGTTGGCGCAGCAAGCTGGCGGCCGCGGAGGCGCTGCAAGAGAGCGAGCAGCGCTGGGGCATGGCGCTGGAAGGCGGGAGCTTCTCGGTCTGGGACTGGAACCTGGAGACCGGCGACGTTCAACTCTCCAAACTCGGCAAGAAGCTGTTCGGATTTGCCGACGACGAGATCGGGGACCACATTACCGAATGGGAGCCGCGCTGCCATCCCGACGACAAGGCGCAAGTGCTTGCCGCGATGAAGGGTCATCTCCGCGGCCGGACGCACAACTTTGATGCCGAGTTTCGTGTCCGCTGCAAGGACGGCAGCTGGAAGTGGATACGGACTCGAGGCATCGTCGTGCGGCGTGATGCGCAGGGCAAGCCGCTGCGCATGATCGGCACCCATACGGACATCTCGGAGCGCCGTCGACGTGAGGACGAACTGCGGATGTCGGCCGCGGTCTTCAATCTGGCGGACGAAGCGATGGTCGTCACCGGCCCGCAAGACGAGATCGTCTCGGTCAACCCGGCGTTCACAGCCATCACCGGCTATACGGCGGAGGAAGTGATCGGCCGCAACCCGAGGCTGCTTTCGGCGAAGACGCATTCGAAGGACTTCTACCTGGAGCTGTGGGCCACGCTGATGGAGACCGGCCAGTGGTCAGGCGAGGTGCTGAACCGGAAGAAGAGCGGCGAAGTCTACGTCGGGTGGCTTTCCATCAAGCGCGTGCTCGACGACAAGGGGCAACTGACGCACCACGTGGCGGTATTTTCGGACATCACGGCGCGCAAGGCGGCGGAGGACCGGATACGCCACCTGGCACTGCACGATGCGCTGACCGATCTGCCCAACCGGACCTTGCTGACGGAACGGCTCGAGCAGGCCATCGTCCACGCCCGGCGGAACATGTCGCACCTGGGGCTGATGTATTTCGACCTCGACAAGTTCAAGCCCGTCAACGACAGCTTCGGGCATGAGGTGGGAGACCTGCTGCTCAAGGCCGTGGCCAGGCGGGCGTCGGCTTGTCTGCGTGCTTCGGATACCGTAGGCCGCATTGGAGGCGACGAATTCGTCGTCCTGCTGCCCACCCTGGATGAGGGCAAGGATGCGTTGGTCGTGGCCGAGAACATCCGTGCTGCACTGAGCCAGGCCTTTCAGGTCGCCGGGCATACGCTGAATGTGTCGGCCAGCATCGGTCTGACCATCTATCCCGACCACGGCGCCGATGAGCAGGAGCTGACCCGCAATGCCGATGCGGCCATGTACCAGGCCAAGAAGTGTGGCCGCAATCGGGTTGTGCTCTACCAGGTGGGCATGCAAAACGTGAATCGATGATCCCCACTTCGACTGCGACGCCACGAGTTCGAAGCACGGGCTTGCCACCGAGCTGCAGGACCATGTGAGCGACACGGTTGCGCAAGCCGGGAGTTGAGCGGCCGATCCCGACCAATGACCTGTGCATCGCCGCCAGCGCGCTCGAGCACGGCGCCGCGCTGCCGACGCGGGATACGCACTTTGTCCAAATCGATGGGCTGCGCTGCGGCGGGCGGCTGGACGACTTCATGCCTTGATGCACCTGCAGGTCACTCGGGCTCGAAGCCGACCGACTTCAGCGCCCTGCCGACGCGCTCATCAGCCGAGTCTGCCGGTTCACGCCCCGAGTCGCTGCAGGTCGTCAAGGTCCGCACGCCGTTGCTTGACTCGCCGCTCGTAGCCTGCCTGGTTCTTGCGGCATACCAGCACGTGGGGGCTGCCCTTGCGTTCGGTGATGCAGTCGACATCATGTTGGCCTTGGCGGATCGAGTCCTCGACATGGCGGCGGTCAGCCTCGCGCGCCTTGAAACGCCAGACCTCCTGGCTTGCGCTTTGCAGGAAGCGGCTCAGGCCTTGGCAGTGCTCGCAGCTGCAGCTCGAACGGGCATCGCGCTGCCAGTCGGCCGGCGGCGCCAGATCCAGCGCCACCCGCGCCTGGAGATGCGCCAGTGCGGCCGCTCGCAGGCGCTGACCGGCCGGTCGGTTCAGCAC
>JACZKT010000464.1 GCA_014859905.1 Rubrivivax sp. | reverse complement strand
GCCCAGCGGGTGGGCTTCGCAGCCCCGGGTGGCGGCTTCGGCCTGCTCACCCAGCCACACCGCGGCGGCCGGTGGCGGCAGGTGGCGAAAGGCCTCGGCCTTGCGGGCAATCCAGCCTCGAGTGGCAAGCTGGTTGCGGGCGGCGAGGACGTCGGCGCGGGCGCTGTCCATGGTTCTAGACCGCCACCGCTTCGGCCGCCGGTGCGAACCCGGTGCGGGCGATGTCGCCGGCCAGGGCAATGTCACCGGTCTGCGCAATGCAACCCTGGTCCAGCCGCAGCACCGCGTCGGGGGCCAGCGACTCGATCAGCTGCAGGTAGTGCGAGATCACGATGAAGGCCGTGCCCTGCGCGCGCAACTCCTGCACCAGCTGCACGACGGCACGCACGCCGTCGACATCCATGCCCGAGTCGATCTCGTCCAGCAGCGCCAGCCGCGGCTTCAGCAGCGCGAGCTGCAGCAACTCGTTGCGCTTGCGCTCGCCACCGGAAAACCCATCGTTGACAGGCCGGCTCAGCATCGCTTCGGGCAGGCCGAGTCGGGTCGCCGCCGTGCGCGCGTCGCCCAGGAAATCGAAGGCGTCGAGCGGCGCCTCGCCGCGCGCGGCGCGCACCGCGTTGAGCGCAGTGCGGATGAACAGGTTGTTCTTGACGCCGGGGATCTCGGGCGGCGCCTGGAACGACACGAACAAGCCGGCACGAGCGCGGGTTTCCGGGCTCAGTGCCAGCAGGTCCTGGCCGGCGAAACGCGCCCGTCCGCCGACCACCCGGTAGCGCGGGTGGCCAGCGAGCGTGAGGCCCAGCGTGCTCTTGCCGCTACCGTTGGCGCCCATCAGCACCACCAGCGCACCAGCGGGCACGTCGAGCGAGACCGACTTCAGCACGTTGCGCTCGCCCACGTCGACACGCAGGTCGCGCACTTGCAGCAGGGGTTCGGGATGGGTCATGGCTCGTAGTCCTTGGTGTGGTGATGGGCTCGGGCTTCAGCCGACGGCGCCTTCCAGCGACACCGCGAGCAGTGCCTTGGCCTCGAGCGCGAATTCCATCGGCAGTTCTTCGAGCACGGCCTGGCAGAAGCCGCCGACGATCAGCGCCGTGGCTTCGGGCGTTTCGATGCCGCGCTGCTGGCAGTAGAAGAGGCGTTCCTCGGAGATGCGGGCGGTGGTGGCTTCGTGCTCGACGACGGCGTCGGCGCGTGCCACGTCGACATAGGGGTAGGTGTGCGCACCGCAGTCCGGCCCGATGAGCAGCGAGTCGCACTGGGTGTGGTTGCGCGCACCTGCCGCGGTCGCTGCCATGCGCACCAGGCCGCGGTAGCTGTTGCTCGAATGACCGGCGCTGATGCCTTTGGAGACGATCCGGCTCTTCGTGTTGCGCCCGAGATGGATCATCTTGGTGCCGGTGTCGGCCTGCTGGAAGTGGTTCGTCACCGCGATCGAATGGAACTCGCCGCTGGAGTCATCGCCGCGCAGCACCACGCTCGGGTACTTCCAGGTGATCGCCGAACCGGTCTCGATCTGCGTCCATGCGATACGCGAACGCCGGCCCGCGCACAGGCCGCGCTTGGTGACGAAGTTGTAGATGCCGCCACGCCCCTGCTCGTCGCCGGGGTACCAGTTCTGCACCGTCGAGTACTTGATGTGGGCGTCGTCGTGCGCGATCAGTTCCACCACGGCCGCGTGCAGCTGGTGCTCGTCGCGCTGCGGCGCGGTGCAGCCTTCGAGGTAGCTGACGTGACTGCCGGGCTCGGCGATGATCAGCGTGCGCTCGAACTGACCCGTATTGCGGGCGTTGATGCGGAAGTACGACGACAGCTCCATCGGGCAGCGCACGCCCTCGGGGATGTAGACGAACGAACCGTCGGAGAACACGGCCGAGTTCAGCGCGGCGTAGAAGTTGTCGCCCGGCGGCACCACGGTGCCCAGGTAGCGCTCGATCAGTTCGGGGTGGTGCTGCACCGCGTGCGAGAAGGAGCAGAAGATCACCCCCACGTCGGCCAGCTGCTCGCGGAAGGTGGTGCCCACCGAGACCGAGTCGAACACCGCGTCGACCGCCACCCCCGCCACGCCCGCGAGCCGGGCGCGCTCGTGCAGCGGCACGCCCAGCTTCTCGTAGGTCTCCAGCAGCTTGGGGTCGACGTCGGCCAGGCTCTGCGGCCCATCCTTCTGCGACTTCGGCGCCGAGTAGTAGCTCAGGCTCTGGAAGTCCAGCGGCGCCATGCGCAGCTTGCCCCATGCCGGGTTCGGCATGGCCAACCAGCGTTCGTATGCGGCCAGGCGCCACTGCAGCAGGAAGTCGGGTTCGCGCTTGCGGCGCGAAATTGCGCGCACCGTCTGTTCGTCCAGACCCGGCGGCAAGGCGTCGTTTTCGACGTCGGTGACGAAGCCGTGCAGGTACGGCCGCTCCAACGCGCGGGTCAGCGGCGCAGCCTGTTCGAGTTCAGCCATGGCAGGTCTCCGATTCAATGCCCTCGAAACCGGCCGTGTTGCCGAAGTAGCCCCGGTACAGCTGGCGCGCGATGCCACCGGCCACGGCCTGCAGGCGCCTCGCCGTGGCGCGGTCAAACAGGGCCTGCGTATGCAGGGTCCACAACACGACGGAGTCGACGGCAGCAGGGGATGGGTTCAGGTTCTGGGTGTTCATGGGCGCACTTCCTATAGATGCAAAGCGTATGCATGTTTCAGTCGTCTGGCAAGCTCGACCGACCTAACCCGCGACAGCGCCACGGGCATTGCGCGCTGCGAGCCACCGGCCTGGGGGTCGGCTTGCTGACCTTGGCGGAACCGGCACGAAGACGCACCGGCATGTCGGTGCAGTGGCCTTCAATGCCCCGACACGCAGCGAAGCGACGTCGAGATCGCGATTGGCGGCCCGTGCCTCGCCGGCACGCATTCCGGCGGCCACCCAGATGGCCCCCATGACTTCCCGCTCGGGCGCGCCGGCCACAGGCACAGCATGGCCAACGGGCGCAGGGGCATGATGGGGTGCCTGACAGGCCGGGACACGACGACGGATGTGCGTCAGGCGACGCCGAATTCATTTCAGCGCCGACGACGGCGTCAACCATGCCATCAAGGAATTGCCATGGCCTCGACACGAATCGAACGCGACGCCTTCGGCGACATCGAGGTGTCCGCCAGCGCGCTGTGGGGTGCGCAGACGCAACGTTCGCTGCAGCACTTCCGCATCTCCACCGAGCGCATGCCCGAGGCGCTGTTGATGGCACTGGCACACGTCAAGCGCGTCGCGGCCGGCGTCAACGGCGAGTTGGGTTTGCTCGACGCGCCGCTGGCCCAGGCCATCGCACGGGCCGCTGACGAGGTGCTGGCGGGCGCGCACGGAGGCGAATTCCCGCTGTCGGTGTGGCAGACCGGTTCGGGCACGCAGACGAACATGAACATGAACGAGGTGTTGGCGAACAGGGCGTCCGAGTTGTTGGGCGGTGGGCGGGGTGAATCGCGCCTCGTGCATCCGAACGACCATGTCAACCTGGGCCAGTCGTCCAACGACGTGATCCCTACCGCCATGCACGTCGCGGCCGTCACGGTGATCGCCCGCGACCTGCTGCCCGCCCTGCGCGGCCTGCGCCGAACGCTTGCGGACAAGTCGGTGGCCTTCGCCGACATCGTGAAGATCGGCCGCACCCACCTGCAGGACGCCACGCCGCTGACGCTGGGGCAAGAAGTCTCGGGCTGGGTGGCGCAGCTCGATCACGCCGACCGGGCGATAGCGGCCAGCCTGCCGCCGCTGCACGAACTGGCCATCGGCGCCACCGCCGTCGGCACCGGGCTCAACACGCACCCGCAGTTCGGCGAACGCGTCGCCGCCGGTCTGGCCGCCGACACCGGTCTACCGTTTTGCTGCGCATCGAGCCGCTTCGCCGCACTCGCTGCGCACGATGCCCTGGTGAGCGCTCACGGCGCGCTGAAGACGCTGGCAGTGGCACTGACCAAGATCGCCAACGACGTGCGCTGGCTCGGCTCCGGCCCGCGCTGCGGCCTGGGCGAACTGCACCTGCCAGAGAACGAACCCGGCAGCTCGATCATGCCCGGCAAGGTGAACCCGACCCAGTGCGAAGCGCTCGTCATGGCCTCTGCCCAGGTGATGGGCAACGACGTGGCCTTGACCATTGGCGGCGCGGCGGGCCAGTTCGAGCTGAACACTGCCAAGCCGTTGATCGCCCACAACTTCCTGCAAAGCGTGCGGCTGCTGGCCGATGGCATGGCAAGCTTCGACACACACTGCGCGCGCGGCATCGAGCCCGACCGTCGACGCATCGCCGCGCTGCTTTCGCAATCGCTGATGCTCGTCACGGCGCTCAGCCCGCACATCGGCTACGACCGGGCGGCGGCCAT
The DNA here is from genome assembly GCA_014859905.1 of Rubrivivax sp. Taxonomy (GTDB): domain Bacteria; phylum Pseudomonadota; class Gammaproteobacteria; order Burkholderiales; family Burkholderiaceae_C; genus Rubrivivax. Next base: position 8,571 of record JACZKT010000464.1, on the reverse strand, counting down.
CGCGAAGAAGGCCCACGCCGATGGATCCTCGCTGCGCGAGGCGGCGTTGGCGCTGGGCACGGTGACGGCCGCCCAGTTCGACGGCTGGGTGCAACCGGATCGCATGGTGTAACGCGCAGCACGGTCGCGTCGACGATCAAGCCCGGATCGCCGACAACGCGGCCGTCGCGGCTGTCCCCCATGCCGCAGCGGGGAGTTCGACGGGCCACACCCGGCCGACGTCCAAACCCCTGGAGGTCGCACATGCATACGTTCCGGATCTACCGCTGTGACCCCGATGCCGAAGACCGTCGTGCTCAAGCCGCTGCCCGGGCTGCCGGTGATCCGCGACCTCGTCGTGGACATGACGCAGTTCTCCAGGCAGTACCACTCGATCAAGCCCTGGCTCGTCAACAACGACCCGCCGCCCGAGCGCGAAAGGCTGCAGTCGCCCGAAGCCCGCGACGAACTCAACGGCTTGTACGAGTGCATCCTGTGCGCTTGCTTCTCGTCGGCTGCGCCCCCATCTGCCTCGACCGCCCGGCGACCCGCTGCGCCCGCCCCGCCACCGCCGTTCGACGCCAGCCGGCGGCGAAAGTCGAGGATCGAGGCAATGAACTTCCTGCAGTAGTCCCGGGTGTGGGCGAAGTGCTTTCGGTCCAGGACCGCGCTGCGATAGATCACCAGCGTGCGTCGCACCCAGGTCAGCGTGGCCACTCTGCCGTCGCGTTGCAGGTGAAACGCGATGGGCGAAGCTTCTGCGCCTTGTGCGCGTGCAGCGTCGATTGCCTGAACGGTCTCACTCGTCATGGACGATGACCGTCGTGCGCCAGGCATCGAGGCACTGCGGACCGCAGAAGTGATGGATGTCGTCGGCGCCCTCGAAGTTGAGCGCCACGGTCTCGGCGATGCTGTTGCGGCAGTGCCTGCACTCGATAGGGGTTTCCGTGCCCTCGGACTCCGCATCGATGTCGACGGCGGTGCTGCAATCGGACCCGCGGGCCGCCTTCGCCGCCTTCCGTGACGTGGCGCGGGGGGTGGCCCGCGGCGCGCGAATCGGCGTCACCGCGATGGGGTCGCTGGCGGGAAATGTCTCGGCGAGTGCCTCATCGAGCCGCCATTCGCCGTGCCCGCGGGCACGAGGGGCCGCGGACGGAGTCGGCTTGCTCGTTCTGACCGGTGAACCAGGGGCACTGCGGTCGATCCGGGTCATGGAACCTCTCCAAACGGTTCAGCGAACCTCTTGCGCCCGCCGCTCGCGGGATCAGGCACCAATTCGGCCCTCATGCTTGGCGATGCCGCAGTCGTCGAAGACATGACCCACGCAGAACCGACCCGTGACGACGAGGCGCTCGACGTCGCACGCCAGACGGACGTCGGCTTCCATCTGCTCGACCGCATCTACGGCACGCGCATCCAGCTCGCGGGCAGCGCGACCGCTGCCCTGCAATCTTCAGCTCGCCGCCGCAGTTCGGGCAATGCTCGAGGTCCGGATCGAAGACGCGCTTGGGCAGCCGGGCCCAACTCAGCCGCACCGGGCGATGGTGCGCACAGTTCACCTCGCATTCGTCGGGCTTCGCTGCCGGGGCGGGCGCCTGCGGCTGTTGCGGCACCACCAACGCGCGCAGCCCGGCGTTGGGTGCCAGCACGCCGTGGAGGCGGATCGGGTGCAGTCTGGGCCTGGGCACCAAGGCCGCCAGGCGCTGCATGAACTCCAGCGGCGACATCACCAGGTGCGTGGTGCCGTCGCGCCAGGCGGTCTCGAGCTTCAGCACGCCTGGCCCAGCAGCGTTGGTTTGCCCGTGTTCGTTGGCCAGCGCCGGGCGGGTGATGTAACGGCACAGTTTTTCCAACGCTTGGCGGTCGTCGGCCGCGCAGCGAACTGCGGCATGCAGGCTGCTGCCTCCAGCGGCCTGAGCACGCGGGCCTCGTCCGAATCGCCTTCGTTGACGGCCAAGTACGTTTGGCCTTGCTCTTCAACCAGCACCCCCCGACGGGTGAGCAGCTTCATCATCCTGGTGATGCCGAGGCTGCTGAACTCAATCGTCGCCATCTACCTGATCATGATCGGCTTGATCGGCCCTTTTTTGGCGGCGGCGCGATGCGGCTGGGCCAACCCGGGCGCACCCGGGCCCCATCACAGCCACCGCCGACACCCCGGCGTCAACGGCGGGCAATGGCGCGGAACAGGGCCTGCATGTCCAGCGGCACCTGCTCCACGGCCTTGGGCTTGGAGTACGGGCGCTTGTCGCCGGTGCGCGACACGGCCATCTGGTGGACCCTGGCAAAGCGCGGCGGGTCCTGCAACAGGCTGGCCGGGAAGTAACGATCGTCCACCGGCAAGGTTTCGCGGCTGACCGGCAGCCCGGCATGGCAGAAGTCGCATGACGGTTTGGGCTTCTTGCCGGGTGGGTTCATCTGGCTGTCACCTCTGGGAGGCGGCGGTGCCGGCTCCGGCGCCGGCGGCGGCGGTGGATAGTGGTAGTCGCTGGAGTTGGCGTCGTGTTTGGGGTAGTTCTTGCAACCGAATCCAATGCACAGCTGCGCCTCGGCCGGCGACGCAATCGCCAGCATCATGCCGGCCAGCAATGCCAGCGAGGCGCCGCGCTGCAGCGGCTGGGTGAGGGTGGACGCGTCGACATCGGCAGGTGTCGGGGGCGGCGGGGCAGGCAAGGGCTTCATGGTCACAGGCTCCGGGTGAAACGGGGGGATCAACGCTCGTTCTGCGCTTCGTAGGCCAGGCAGCGGCGCAGCTCGCGTGCCGTGGCCGCGGCGGCCGCGCACAGGCGCACATGCGCCAGCAGCTGCGGCAGCTGCTCGTACAGGACGTAGGGCGAAATCGCGGCGCGCTGATGGCGCGATGCGGGGTCGAGCAGGTAGCCCTGCTCATCGATGCCCGCACCGCGTGCGGTGTGCGGGTAGGCGGCGTGCAGCTGCGGCCGCAGAGGCAGGCCGTGGGGCACCTGGTCGAAGGGCCCGTCGTAGGCATCGTTGGCGTGCACCGACCCACGCGACACGGCCACCAACAGCTTGCGCGCTGGCGAGGCTTCCTGGTGGAACACGAAGCCGGTGCGCCGGCCGCGCAGCAGACCGGGCGCCAGCGTGTCGAAGCGTTCAGCCACACCGACAGACTCGTCGAGCAGATAACGGAAGCCGCGGTCGGATGTGTCGAAGATCAGATGGAAGTGCAGGCCGGACTCGTCGGCCACCGCCGACAACCAGGTTTCGGCCTCATCCAGCGGCGGCGGCGCGCCCGCCCGTGCATGGGCGTGGAGCGTGAAGTGGCGGCTGACGCCGCCGTGGCGAACGCGGACCCTGTCGGCGCCGGTGGTCTGCACCTGCACTCCGTCGGCAGCGCCGAACACACGGTGACGCGACTCGGTGTGTGGCCCGTCGCCGCGGCGCAGGTACAGGTGCAGCAGGCCACGCCCGGCGTCGCGCAGCCCCAGGTGGCCGCGCAGCGCCTGGCCACCGACGTCGGCCGAGAAATAGTAGTAGCCGCCGCCCGGATAGACCCTCGCGTGGCGCGGCACATGGTCCAGCACCAGCCGCAGCAGGCTGTCGCTGTCGCCGAAGTCGGCGTCGCCGCGGCGGCCCAGGCGAGCGATGTGGCCCACCCCGCGCCACCAGCCCGACACCAGCCAGGTCTGCGCCACGCGGCGCGGATCGTTCACCCGGTGGCTGGCGTCCTGGCGCGCGATGTCGAACTGGTTGAAGCGGAAGCTGTCTGCGCCGGCAAACAGCCAGGGTGTTGCCAGGATCACGGCGGCCGTCAGCAGCAGCCGGCGCGGCCACGACCTGGCAGCCGCCTGCGGGTGGCAGGCGCCGGCACCGGCAAAGGGCAAGGTCGTCATGTGGCTGCTGTACACGGGGCAGGTGCCGTCAGAGCTGGCCCGCCGTCGGCGTGAAGTTGCCCGACAGCAGGCCGCGGCAACGGTCGCGCGGCTGCGACCCCCAGTCGACCTTCAGCTCCATGCTGGCGGGGCAGACGGGCGCGGCGACGTTCGGCCCCTGGTTCAGCGGCTTGGTCAGCGCGACATGACAGGTGTCCCGGCCCATGCGCACCTGGTACGTCGGGTGCGCAGGCGGACACGACGGTGGCGCAAGTGCCGTCACGCTGCACATCAAGACCTGGCCCGACATGAAGGGCTGGACGTCGCTGGTCGGCGTGCTGGCAGGGCATTGGGCGGCAGCGCTGGCGGGCGCCGGCAGCAGGCCGGCAGCGGCGAGAGCCACGCTCCAGGCCAGGCTCCGGGCGCGCAGGCCACTTGAGGGAGCCTGGTGGACCAGTGGCGCCGCCACAGGTCCGTGCGGCGATGGGGTGTCGACTGATGCGGGGTGAGCGGTCATGGCAGGTCCGCAAGGGCGGGCGATCGTGGTGAACCCATTCGACTCCCGGCGGACCCGGGGCGGCATCCCAGGAATGCGCGACCCGGCGGACCGGGCCCCCCCGAGCTCGCGGCCGCGGCGGCGACGCCACAATGGCGCCATGTCGCACCTGCCCCGCTGCTTTGCCGGCGCGCGCTACTTCGAGCGGCTGCTGACGCGCTCTTCGACGTCCGAGGAGCTGTTCGGCCCCTTGTTGCGTATTTCGGAGGAGCGTGACCGACCGTTTCGGCATCGTGACCGCCGAATTCGGGAGCGTGACCGGTCATTCCGGTGACGTGACCGACGGACGATTGATAGCCGCGTAGAGGCGGCCGCCGATCTGTCAAGGCGTCGGTGCTGGTGTTGCGTATGAACCACCGCGGCGGCATTGACCGCACGTGATCTGGAGGCCTACATCGGGCCGAGCGGGCGCGTCTCGGAGGTACTCAATCGCAGGCGACCACTGAGCCTTCGGATGGTGAAGCAAATCCACGAAGGCTTGCGCATCCCGTACGAGAGCCTGCTCGCAGGGACGTGACGCTGAAGGCATTGCGTGTCGAAGCGTTGGGCGCAGCGCCAGCCAGGTGTTCGCTTCGACTCGCTCAAGTGACCGAGCCATGCCGACAGACTGCCCCGCGGTGCGGTGGCTCGTGGTACCGTGACTGGTCGATAGACTGCAGATCAGCCGATCACGCGACCCGAGGAGGGGCCGCCGACAGGTCTGAATCCGTACCATTGCATGGAGTTGCCGATGACCATACTTGTCGCTTTTGCGCCCCGTCCTGAAGGACGGGCCGCCCTGGAAAAGGGCATTGAGATTGCCGGTCGCCGCAACGAGCGTTTGCTGGTCGTGAACGCCATCTCCGGCGACAACCAGGACGATCCCTCGCTCGCTGATACCACCGAGGTCGAAGCGGTTGAGAAGCGACTCAAGACCTCCGGTGTCACAGCGGAGTTCAAGCAGTTCGTGCGTGGCAAGAACGCGGTGGCCGAGATTCTGGATCTGGCCGAGTCACCGGACGTCTCGTTGGTGATCGTCGGTCTGCGCAAGCGCAGCCCGGTGGGCAAACTCATCATGGGCAGCGTTTCGCGCGACATCCTCCTCTCGGTCCCCTGCCCGGTTCTGGCTGTCAAGGCCGCCGACTAGGAGCCTGTCAGGGCCCTGCGCCGAGCGCCAGGTCCGTCGCCGTGCGCCACCAGGCGGCATCCACCCGATCGAACCAGTCGTTGTGACCGCCGCCAGCGATCTTCATGAGGTGTTTCGTGCCCCCCAGCGCAGCGTGCAGCGCGACGCCCAGGCGCGCCGGCACGATGTTGTCCTGCTCGGCGATGACCACGACCACCGGGCGGTCGAAGTTCGACAGGCGAGCCGAGGTGTCGTAGCTGTCGCGCAGCAGCCATCTCACCGGCAGCCACCGGTAGTGGTGCGAGGCCACGTTGGCGAGCCGGTCCCACGGCGTGATGAGCAGCAGCCCGGCCCTGAGTTCGCGCTGCCGCTCACCGGCAGCGGCGGCCACCGCGGCTCCGAGCGACTCGCCCAGCAGCAGCAGCGGCCCACCGTACTGGCCATGCGCGAGCGCGACCGTCTCACTGGCGTCTGCGACCAGGCTCGCCTCGCCTGGCTTGCCGGCGCGCGGACCGTAGCCCGGGTACTCGGCGAGGATCACGCGCAGGCCCAACGGAGCCAGTGCGTCCGCGTAGAAGCTGCGGTGGCCCGCATGTCCGGCGTTGCCATGGAAGACGATCACGGTGCCGCGCACGGCGACCTGCGGTTCGGCCACCAGCCCGCGAAAGTCCTGCGCCGACGGCCACGGCCGCAGTCCAGCGCTGGTCACCTGGTCGACGGTCGCCGGCGCGGGAAAGTAGAGCAGGCGGTCTTGCCACACGAAGACCAGGGCCAGTAGGCCCAGGCAGACCCCGGCGATCCACAACAAGGTGCTCATGAGCCTGATGGGACGCACGAACGCCCCAGGGGCAGATCGCTTCGATGAACATCGGACAGATCGAGGCGCTGCAGCGGCGGCGCCGGCAGCCTCGCCAACGCCTCGTCCGGCGTCGCTGTGAACGATGCTGACCATTGCTCGACCCACTCCGACCAGATCCCGGTCAGCGCCCGCGGCGCGCCGTCCGCACGCGGCAGGCGCCAGGGGACATGCTTGCCGGTCTCCCAGTTCGGTTCCTGGTACCAGGCGGCAGGGATCAGGCAGCGCTGCCCCGCGGCCCAGGCGGCGCGGTGGCGGCGCCGATCGGCGGGCACCTGGGTGCGAAAGTGGGCCTCGACGCGGTCACGCGGAGCCATGTGGTACAGGTTGCGCATGGGAGCGATGGTAGGCGCGGGACGCGGAGTCGAGCTTCACGGCCCCCGGCCAGCCGGTCGCGGCGCTGAAGCAGCTCGACGCCGACGACACCGCTGCGGTGCGCGTGCCGTCGGCGCTGGCGTCGCTGGCCGGCAAGCCAGGCGTCCCACAGCGCCTCGGCAAGGGCCGGTGACCCGCGCGACTAAACTCGCCTCCCCTTTCCCGCGCCTGCGCCGCCCTGCCCTCAAGCCACCATGTTCAAGAACGCCCTCGTCTACCGCATCGAACACTGGGAGCCCCCTCCCCTCACCGAGATCGAACGCCGCCTGTCGGCTGCGCCTTTCGTCGAATGCGGGGCCACGCAGCCTGAATCCGCCGGCTGGGTGGCGCCGCGCGGCGAGCAGCATGCCGCTCTGGCCGAAAGCATAGTCGGGCAGCTGTTGGTCAAGCTCTGCGTCGAGACCAAGGCGGTCCCGGGTGGTGTCGTGAAGACACAGCTGCAAGCGCAGCTGGACGCCATCGAACAACAGACCGGCCGCCGCCCCAGGGGCAGGCAAGCCAAGGAAGTCAAGGAAGCCGTGGTGCACGCACTGTTGCCACGCGCCTTTCCCAAGCGCACCGACACCCTGGTGTGGCTGGACGCTGGTGCGCGCGTCGCCTGGGTCGGCGCCGGCAGCGCCAGGAAGGCCGATGCGGTGCTCACGCGGCTGATCGACTTGCTGGGCGGCGGGCTCAAGCTGAGCCTGCTGCAGACCGAACTGTCGCCGGCCACGGCGATGTCGATGTGGCTGGCTGAAAAGGAGGCGCCGGCGGGCTTCAGCATCGACCGTGACTGCGAGCTCAAGCAGCCCGACAGCGAGAGGGCCAGCGTGCGCTACGCCCGCCACACGCTGGACATCGACGAGGTGGGAGAGCACATCAGGCAAGGCAAGCTGCCCACGCAACTGGCCCTGACCTGGGCCGGCCGGGTGTCGTTCGTGCTCACGGAAGCACTCACGCTGAAGAAGATCCAGCTGCTGGACGGTGTTCTGGAAGGTGCGGGCATCGACGCCGCAACGGCCGGCCGGGACGAGAGCGGGTTCGACGCCGACGTCGCGATCGCCACCGGCGAACTGCGGCAGCTGTTGCCGGCGCTGATCGAAGCCCTGGGCGGCCTGCACGAGCGGCAGGCCGTGGCACCGACGGCGACCGCGGCCCCCGATTCGACCGTCGCGCCCTGGGACGCCGTGCCTGCCTGACGCGAAAGTGCGAATTGCCCCCTCTCCCGCTTGCGGGAGAGGGAGTTAGACCCGCATCGATCAGGTCGCCCGGTGCCGCGCCGCGCGATCCGACAGCGCGTTCGGAAAGTACAGCGCCGTCAGGCTCTTGCTGTGCACCGGCGAGAAGCTGCCGCGCACTGCCGCGTCGGGCGCGTCGGCATGGCAACGCCAGTCGCGCACCCAGTGGATGTCGTCGGCGACGTCCATCAAGCCCATCGTTTCGCGGTCGCCGACCAGCACGCCCTGCACGCGCAAGCCGAAACGCTCGCGGGCCTCGTCCAGCCGCCGCAGCGTGGCCGGCGTGCAGCCGAACTCGCCGTCGCTGACGACCAGCAGGTCGGCGCTGGCCCAGCGCGCCTCGTGCACGCGGTCGATGGCGCGTTCGATCGGACCCTGGATGTCGGTGCCGCCGTCGAAAGCCTGGCCCATCAGCGCCAGCAGCGACTGCAGGCCCTCGCGCGTGCAGCCGAGTTCGCGCTCGATGACTTCGTCGGGTCCGCCGAAGGCAATGAGCAGGCAGCCGCGGCGCTCGTGGTGTGCGGTGCGAACGGCTTGCAGCGCCAACGCCTTGGCGATGTTCTCAGGCGCGCCGCGCATCGACCCCGAGGTGTCCAGGCACACGATGAGCGGCCCGCGCTCCAGCGTCTCGGGCCGCGGCGGCGCGACAT
>JACZKT010000463.1 GCA_014859905.1 Rubrivivax sp. | reverse complement strand
GGCCAGCGCCGGCTGCGAAAGGGCTGGCGCCAGCAGAAGACCCGCGGCGCGGCGCGCACCTCGCCCCACCAGGCGCGCAGCAGTTGCGCCGGCGTGGCGCGCGGCGTCGGGTCGTTGCCATGGGCCAGGTGCAACAGCGCAAACTCCAGCGCCAGCACGAGCGCGTAGCCGCCGACGATGAGGGCCGCTCCCGCCACGGCCCAGCCCGGATGGCCGGTGCGCCAGCACCCCCAGGCCCACAACAGCGCGGCCAGCAGCGCACCTATCGTGGTGACCCGCTGCAGCCGCGCCAGCACGGCGGGTCAGACCAGGGCCACGCTGCGGCCGCTGAGCTCGCGCGCCAATCCGCTGGCCAGCATGTTGACCAGGCCGTACACCGACAGCTGCGGGTTGGCGCCGATGCTGGTGGGGAACAGCGAGCCGTCGTGCACCGAGAGGTTCGCCAGCTGCCAGTGGCGGCCATCGGGCCGCGTCACCCCCAACTCGGCGCGCCCGGCCATGCCGCAGCCGCCCATCACGTGGGCACTCACGACGCGGGTCAGGTAGGGCTTCATCGGCAGCGCTGCGATGGCCTGCCGCGCCTGGGCCCAGCTGCGGTAGGGTGCGGCCATTTCGTGCACCGGCGTGACGGTCTGCGCACCGGCGGCGAACTGGATTTCGGCCATGCTCAGCAGCGCCCGGCGGGCGCCGTCGAAGACGAAGTCGGTGAGCGGGTAGTCGAGCAAGGGCGTGCCGTCGCTGCGCAGGCCGACGCGGCCGCCGGGCGACTGCTCGTGGAAGCCGTCGCGCAGCAGCGCCAACAGGGCGTGCGTGCGCGGAAAGTCCTTCATCGCGCTGGACATGCCGGCACCGAAGCCAGGCAGCGTGATCGAGGCCAGCACCGGATGCAGCGGTGGTGCCTCGAGCTTGTAGCCGATCGGGCCGTCTATCGGTGCGATGCCGAGAAAGTGGTCGCTGTACATCGTCTGTGGCGCGCCGGCCCAGCCTTCGATCGCCTCGTCGAAGATCGCCGTCGACACCACCACCGGGTGCAGGAAGGTGCGCCGGCCCAGGCGGCCGTGGGGGTCCGGCGCCTTTGACCGCAGCAGCAGCGCCGGTGAATTGATGGCACCGCCGGCCACCACCACATGGCGCGCCTGCACTCGCGTCGTGCGCGAGCCGCTCACGCTGCCGTTGATGGCCACCGGCACGCAGACCACGGCACGCACGGCACCCCCTTGCACTTCGAGTCGTTCGGCGCGTGTCTGCACGAGCAGCGTGGCACCGCGGTCGAGTGCCGTGGGGATCGTCGTCACCAGCATCGACTGCTTGGCATTGGTGGGGCAGCCCATGCCGCAGGAGCCGAGGTTCCAGCAGGCCTTGACGTTGCGCAGGATCGCCGCCGCGGCGAGGCCCAGCCGGGCTGCACCCAGGCGCAGCTTGTCGTTGTTCGCATTCGGTGGCACCAGCCAGGGGCTGATGCTCAGGCGCCGCTCGGCGCTCAGGAACCAGGGCGACAGCGCGTCATCGGTCAGGCCCGGCAGGTCGAAGCGCTCGCGCCAGTATTGCAGCGTGTCGCTGGGTGTGCGAAACGAACTCGTCCAGTTGACCGTGGTCGAGCCACCGACACAGCGCCCCTGCAGGATGCTGATGGCCTTGTCGGCGGTCTGCCGGTTGGCGCTGTCCTGGTACAGAGCCGGGTAGGCCTCGGCCTCGATCTGGTGGAAGTCTCGGCTGCTGCGCAGCGGACCTTCCTCGATCAGCACCACCGACAGCCCCGCTGCCGTCAGCAGTTCGGCCGTGATGCCGGCACCGGCGCCGGTGCCGACAATGGCCACGTCGCAGGCCATGGACTCGGGCAGCGCGCCATGGCGGTCGCCGAGGACCTTCCAGCCGCGCTCGAGGCCGGCCAGGATGGGATCGGGAAGGGAGCTCATGGTGCGTTCTCTGCGGGCCTCAGACCGGGTTCGGCCCCGGGTAACCGATGGCCGGCCAGGTGCTGGCGTCAGCGAAGTAGGCCGCATTCGTGAGGTTGCGCAAGGCGTGGTAGAGCTGCTGGCGCAGCTGCAGCGACGAGACCCGCAGGCCCTGCAACATGGCCTGCAGCTCGGCTGCGCTGGCTTGCGGCCAGTCGGGGCGCAAGCCGGCCAGCACCAGCCTTCCGGGCGTGCTGGCCAACAGCGTCACCAGCTCGTTGATCTCGGCCTGCAGCGCGGGCGGCAAGCCGGCGATCGTCTCGTCCAGGCGGCGCAGATGCGCCTGGATCGCCTGCGCCCGGGCGGCGGAATCGGCGGGCAGGAGATCCGCCAGCACGCCGCGGGCGACGGCTGCGAACATCTCGCGGCCGCCCGTGGACAGTCGACCTTGCTGCAGACCCGGGCTCAGCAAGGCCAGCGTGCCGCCCGCCAGCGCCAGCAGGGTCCCTGCGCCCGCGCCCACGATGAGAAGGGTGCGTCTCTTCATGTCCTGCAGTGTTGCATCATTGTGATTCCCTGCCCTAGGGGCAGCCGACTAGGCAAGTGCATGAATCCGGTTCCGAAAACAACGAGCCCGAGGCGACGTGAGCCATGAACGCGCAGGCCGATCTGATCCTGCACAGTCTGCAGGAGGTGGCTGCCGAACGCGCACGGCGGCAGGCCGATCCGGGGCTGGCCGCGCGCGTGCGCGAAGTCAAGCACTACCAGCATCAACGCTTCCAGCGCACCTACGCCGACCTGCTGGCGAGCGCGCGCTACGCCCGGTCGGCGCAGTTCTTCCTGGACGACCTCTACGGCCCCGAGGACTTCACGCAGCGCGACGAACAGTTCGCACGCGTCGTGCCGGGCCTGGTACGGATGTTTCCGCGCGAACTGGTGGGCACGGTGACCGCGCTGGGCGAGTTGCATGCCCTGTCCGAGCAGTTCGACACCGCCATGGGGGCGGTGATCGACAGCGCCGCGCTGGGCGATGCCGAGTACGCCGCGGCCTGGCGCACCGTGGGTCGTCCGGCCGATCGTGAGCGGCAGATCGCGCTGATGCTCGCCGTGGGCTCGGCATTGGACCGCTACACGCGCAATCCGCTGCTGCGCACCAGCTTGCGCATCATGCGCGGCCCCGCGGCAGCTGCCGGACTGGGCGCGCTGCAGGGCTTCCTCGAGCGGGGCTTCGATACCTTCCGCGAAATGCGCGGAGCGAGTGAATTCCTGGACACCGTTGCAGCGCGGGAGCGCGAATTGGCCGCCCGTCTGTTTTCCGGCGGCACTGCCGTACCCCCATCAAACCGGGTCTGACAAGCCCGCGTTAGGACAACTACCGTGGCCCTCCGGGGCGTGCGTCGCCACGATGCCGTGTCTTCCCCAGCGTTCCTTGTAGCGTACCCAAAGCGAGCAACACCAAGTGCAGACCCCCTGGCTCCAACACTATCCCCCTGGCGTACCGGCGCAAGCGAACATCAACGCCTACCGCAGCCTGACCGAGCTGCTCGAAGCGGCCTTCCAGCGCCACCCCTCGCGGGACGCGCTGGCCTGCATGGACAGCCGCCTGAGCTATCGACAACTGGACGAACAGTCTCAGGCACTGGGCGCCTGGCTGCAGTCGCTGGGCTTGGAGCGCGGGGCCCGTATCGCGGTGATGATGCCCAATGTGCCGCAGTATCTGGTGGCGATCGCGGCCATCCTGCGCGCCGGCTGCGTGGTCGTCAACGTCAATCCGCTGTACACGGCGCGGGAACTCCAGCACCAGCTCGCGGACTCCGGCGCCGAGGTGGTCATCGTGCTCGAGAACTTCGCGCGCACGCTTGAGGAGTGCATCGAGCACACAGGCGTGAAACACGTGCTGCTGGCTGCCATGGGCGACCTGCTCGGCTTCTGGCGCGGCAGGCTGATCAACTTCGCCGTTCGGCACGTGCGGCGCATGGTTCCGGAGTACAGCCTGCCGCTCGACGATGGCCGCACGGTGACGCCGTTCAGGGATGCCCTGGACGACGGCATGCGCCTGTCACTCAGGCGTGTCGACATCGGCCCCGACGACATTGCCTTCCTGCAGTACACCGGAGGCACCACGGGCGTCTCGAAGGGAGCCACGCTGCTGCACCGCAACGTGGTCGCGAACATCATGCAGTGCGAGGCCTGGTTCAAGCCCATGCTCGACCGCGTCGGCGGGCAGCAGCTGACCATCGTGTGTGCGCTGCCGCTCTATCACATCTTCGCGCTCACGATCTGTGCGCTGATGGGCGCACACTTTGGTGCCATGAACCTGCTGATACCGAACCCGCGTGACATTCCCGGCCTGGTACGCACGCTGGGGAAGTACCGGATCAACATGTTTCCGGCGGTCAACACGCTGTTCAACGCCCTGGCCAACGACGCCGACTTCGCTCGTCTGGACTTTTCCGGGCTCGTCGTCTCCAACGGCGGCGGCATGGCCGTGCAGAAAGCCACGGCCGAACGTTGGCTGAAAGTCACGGGCTGCCCGGTGGTCGAAGGATATGGGCTCTCCGAGACCTCGCCGGTGGCCACCTCCAACCGGCTCGACCTGCAGGAATTCACGGGCACGATCGGCTTGCCGGTGCCTTCCACCGAGATAACGATCCGCGACGATGACGGCCGGGACGTTGCCGTCGGAACGGCGGGAGAGATTTGTATCCGCGGCCCGCAGGTGATGGCCGGCTACTGGCAGCGCGACGACGAGACATCCAAGGTCATGACGAACGACGGCTACTTCAAATCGGGTGACATCGGGATCATGGACGAACGCGGTTACATCCGCATCGTCGACCGCAAGAAAGACATGATCCTGGTCTCAGGATTCAACGTGTACCCGAACGAGATCGAGCAGGTGGTGAGCTTGCATCCGGGCGTGCTGGAATGCGCCGCCGTCGGCGTCGCCGACGATCGTGCAGGCGAGGCGGTAAAGCTTTTCGTGGTGAAGAACGACCCGACCTTGTCCGAGGAGGACATCGCAAGTTGGTGCCGCGACAATTTCACCGCCTACAAGCGTCCAAAGTACATCGAGTTCCGCGACGAACTGCCCAAGAGCAACGTCGGCAAGATACTCAGGCGCGAGCTACGCAGCCACGCCTGACGCTCGACGTGGGTAGCATCGGCGGCTCGCGTTCGTTCCCGTACAAAGCAAAAGGGCCCGGTCTGACGACCGGGCCCTTGCCTCGTTATTAGCCTGACAATGTCCTACTTTCACACGGGAACCCGCACTATCATCGGCGCAAAGGCGTTTCACTGTCCTGTTCGGGATGGGAAGGAGTGGGACCACCTTGCTATGGTCATCAGGCTTGACTGTTTGCCGCATCGTCTTTCGACGCCGCAGCCAATTCATAGAGTCTCATCAGCAGATTGCGTACCTGGCATAACCCGTTATTACTAACCATTCGCCTCTTCGGCGATCGTCAAAGTTATAGGGTCAAGCCTCACGAGCAATTAGTACCGGTCAGCTTAACGCGTTACCGCGCTTCCACACCCGGCCTATCAACGTCCTGGTCTCGAACGACTCTTCAGGGGGCTCAAGGCCCCGGCAAGACTCATCTTGAGACGAGTTTCCCGCTTAGATGCTTTCAGCGGTTATCTCTTCCGCACTTAGCTACTCGGCTATGCCACTGGCGTGACAACCGATGCACCAGAGGTGCGTCCACTCCGGTCCTCTCGTACTAGGAGCAGGCTCTCTCAATCTTGCAGCGCCCACGGAAGATAGGGACCAAACTGTCTCACGACGTTTTAAACCCAGCTCACGTACCTCTTTAAATGGCGAACAGCCATACCCTTGGGACCGGCTACAGCCCCAGGATGAGATGAGCCGACATCGAGGTGCCA
>JACZKT010000462.1 GCA_014859905.1 Rubrivivax sp. | reverse complement strand
CCGGCGCGGTGGCGGTGGCACCACTGCGCGGCCGCGCGTCGCTGACCGTGATCTCGGCGCCGTGGCGCTGCGCCACCTCCTGCACGATGGCCAGGCCCAGGCCACTGCCGTCGACCTGCGTGCCCAGGGCGCGGTAGAAGGGCCGGAACACCGCCTCGCGCTCGGCCGGCGCGATGCCGGGGCCGCTGTCCTCGACCTGCAACACGACGACCTGACCGAAGGGGTCGGGCACGATGCGCGCGGTGACCGTGCCGCCGGCCGGCGTGTACTGCAGCGCGTTGTCGACGAGGTTGCGCACCATCTCGCTCAGCAGCACCGGCTCGGCCATCAGCGTGGTGCCGCCGCTGCCGGCCTCGGGGCCCTCGTAACCGAGGTCGATGCGCCGCGCCATCGAGCGCGGCACGAAGTCGCGTACCACGGCGCGTGTCACCGCCGCCAGATCGACCGCCCGGCGCCGCGCCTCGAGCCCGGCGTCTTCGGCCCGCGCCATCGCCAGCAACTGGTTGACCATGTGCGCCGCGCGCTGGCTGGACACCGCGATCTGACGCAAGGAATGTTTCATCGAGGCCGGGTCGCTGCGCCCGCTGTCGATTTCGCGCGCCGCCACCTCGGCCTGCGTGCGCAAGCCGGCCAGTGGCGTCTTCAGCTGGTGCGCGGCGTCGGCCAGGAAGTGGCGCTGCGCGGCGATGGTGCTGTCCAGCCGCTGCAGCAGGTCGTTGATGGCGCGTACCAGCGGCACCACCTCGTCGGGCACGTCGCTTTCGGGGATCGGGCTCAGGTCGGTGCTTTCGCGCTTGCGGATGCGCAATTGCAGGCGCGCCAGCGGGTGGATACCGCGTGAGAGCGCGAACCACACCAGCATCACCGCCAGCGGCAGGATCACGAACTGCGGCAGGATCACGCCCTTGATGATCTCGGTGGCCAGCGTCGAGCGTTTGCCCAGCGTTTCGGCGACCTGCACCAGCGCCTCGCTGTCGTCGCCCTGGCGCGGGTCGGTCAGCCACACCCAGGCCACGCGCACCGGCTCGTCGCCGACCTGGTCGTCGCGGAAGCGTACCGCCGTGCCGCTGGCGGGGCTGTTGGACGGCACGGCGAGCTCGGCGTCGCCGGCCAGCAACTCGCCGCGGCGGCCGAGGACCTGGAAGTAGATGCGGTCCTCGTCGTCGGCGCGCGTCAGTGCCGCGGCGGCGACTTCCAGCGCTGCGCGTGCCGCCTCCACGGAGCCGGCACTGGGTGCCGTCTGCACTTCGGCCTGGCGCGCCAGCGCGCGCACGACCTCGGCCAGGTCGCGGTCATACGGGCGGTTGGCGATGGCCTGCGCGGCGATCCAGGTCAACCCCAGGCTCATCGGCCACAGCAGCAGCAAGGGGGCGAGCATCCAGTCGAGGATCTCGCCGAACAGCGAGCGCTGTTCGGGGCGGGAGAACATCGGTGTCAGGCGCCGCGGCGCAGTGCCGGTCGGCAGGTGCGCTCAGGCCGCGATTTTTTCCAGGCAGTAGCCCAGGCCGCGCACGGTGGCGATGCGCACCGGCCCCTGCTCGATCTTCTTGCGCAGGCGGTGGATGTAGACCTCGATGGCATTGTTGCTGACCTCTTCACCCCACTCGCACAGGCGCTCGACGAGCTGGTCCTTGCTCACGAGCCGGCCGGCGCGTTGCAGCAGCACCTCCAGCAGGCTCAATTCGCGCGCCGAAAGCTCCACCATCTGGTCGTTGAGGTAAGCCACGCGGCCGGTGGCGTCGAAGGTCAGCGGGCCGTGCTTGAGCAGGCTGGAGGCGGTGCCCAGGCCGCGCCGCGTGAGCGCGCGCACGCGGGCTTCCAGCTCCTGCAGCGAGAACGGCTTGGCCATGTAGTCGTCGGCGCCCAGATCCAGGCCCTTGACGCGCTGCTCCACGCTGTCGGCGGCGGTGAGGATCAGCACCGGCACGCTGTTGCCGCGGGCGCGTGTCTTGCGCAGCACTTCGAAGCCGTGCATCTTGGGCAGGCCCAGATCGAGGATCACGAGGTCGAATTCATGCGAGGCCAGCGCGGCGTCGGCCTCACTGCCGGTGCCGACCTGATCGACCGCGTAGCCCGCGGCCCGCAGCGAACGCAACAGGCCGTCGGCCAGGATCTGGTCGTCTTCGGCGATGAGGATACGCATGCGCTTGTCTCCTCTGGGCTGCGGCTGCATGGCCACGCACTGTCTGGCGGGTGCGTCGATTCTAGGCGGGCGTCGGCGCCGCCGGGCTGAGGGCAGACACCCACCCCCTAGAAATAGCTGTACGGATATCCAGTCTCTGCCATAATCGATGCACACTCAGGAGGCCACCATGGATGCACCCGTCAAAGCGCTGAACACCGAAAAAGCCAAGGCCCTGCAGGCCGCGCTGGCGCAGATCGAAAAGCAGTTCGGCAAGGGCTCGATCATGCGCCTGGCCGACGGCGAGAAGATCGAAGACATCCAGGTCGTCTCCACTGGCTCGCTGGGGTTGGACATCGCCTTGGGCGTGGGTGGCCTGCCGCGCGGCCGGGTGGTCGAGATCTACGGCCCGGAGAGCTCCGGCAAGACCACACTCACGCTGCAGGTCATTGCCGAGATGCAGAAGATTGCCGGCACCTGCGCCTTCATCGACGCCGAGCACGCGTTGGACATCCAGTACGCGCAAAAGCTGGGCGTCAACCTCCAGGAGTTGCTGATTTCGCAGCCCGACACGGGCGAGCAGGCGCTGGAGATCGTCGACGCGCTGGTGCGCTCGGGCTCCATCGACCTCATCGTCATCGACTCGGTGGCCGCGCTCACGCCCAAGGCCGAACTCGAGGGCGAAATGGGCGACAGCCTGCCCGGCCTGCAGGCACGGTTGATGAGCCAGGCGCTGCGCAAGCTCACGTCGTCGATCAAGAAGACCAACACCATGGTCATCTTCATCAACCAGATCCGCATGAAGATCGGCGTCATGTTCGGCAACCCCGAAACAACGACCGGCGGCAACGCGCTCAAGTTCTACGCCTCGGTGCGCCTGGACATCCGCCGCACCGGCAATATCAAGAAGGGCGAAGAAGTCATCGGCAGCGAAACCAAGGTCAAGGTCGTCAAGAACAAGGTCGCGCCACCTTTCAAGACGGCTGAATTCGACATCCTCTACGGTGAAGGCATCAGCCGCGAGGGCGAGATCATCGACATGGGCGTGGCCGCCCGCATCCTCGACAAGAGCGGTGCCTGGTACGCCTACAACGGCGAGAAGATCGGCCAGGGCAAGGACAACGCGCGCGAGTTCCTGCGCGAGAACCCCGACATCGCGCGCGAAATCGAAAACAAGGTGCGCGAATCGATGGGCATCCCCCTGCTCGGCGGCGAGGCCACCAGCGCGGCTTGATCAGCGCGCCACGGCAGCCGCCACTCGACAACGGCACACGGCGGTGGCCTTTGGGTCGACTTCGGTGAAGGGCCGGGCGTTGCGCTACCTGGCGCAGCGTGAGCACTCACGCGTCGAGCTCGAACGCAAGCTCGCCCGTCACGTCGAAGACACGCCCGACGCAACGGCGGCAGCCCAGATCGCCGCGGCGCTCGACGAACTCGGCGCGCACGGACTGCTCGACGAGGCCCGCGTCGCGGCGTCGGTCCTCAAC
>JACZKT010000461.1 GCA_014859905.1 Rubrivivax sp. | reverse complement strand
GGGAAGGACAGCGGCGGCAGCGGTGCCAGCGGCGGCAGGCCGCCGATCATCTGCACCGGCGCCGGTGTGGCCGCAGGCGGCAGCGCGAACTCCGGCAAGGGCGGCAGCGCCGGCAGCGGCTCATCGCCATCGAGTTCATCGTCGCCCGTGTCGGGCGCCGCGGCGCTTCGCGACGGCACCATCGGTTCGGTGGCTGCCGGCTGAAAACCGGTGGCCTTGCGACTGGTGGTACTGAAGGCGGATTCGCCGACCATCTGCTGCTCGATCTCGTCGATCTTGGCCTTCACCCCGTCGTGGCGCGACGCGTTGCCGTCCGGCAGCCGGGCCTCGGAGTCGTCGAGCCTGGACGAGCCCCCCAGGGTGGCCAGTTGCTCGGGCGACAGGCCTTCGCGACGCACGCGGCGCAGCATGTCGAGTTCGCGCTTGCGTACGAAGTCGTTGCGCCGCTTGCGCTCGATCATCGCCTTGAGCTCGGACTTCTCCAGCTCCAGCTCGCGCGCACCGTCCTGCCGCGAATTGAGCTCGGTCCAGTCGGTGGTCGGGTTCGCGACGAAGCGCACCACCTTGCGGAAAAAGCTCTCGTTCTCGGCCATGGGGAAATGGTACTCCGGGACACGCCGAAAGCCTTGCCGCCTAGGCTGCAAGGCCCGCGGGAAGCGACAAAGGGAGCGCGGGTGTTCGCCCGCGCTCAGTCACCGAACATCTTCTGCTTCAATTCGCGGCGCTGCTGGGCTTCCAGCGACAGCGTGGCGGTGGGGCGGGCGAGCAGACGGGCCAGACCGATGGGCTCGCCGGTCTCGTCGCAATAGCCGTAGTCACCGCTGTCCAGCCGCGCCAGCGACTGCGCGATCTTCTTCAGCAGCTTGCGCTCACGGTCGCGCGTGCGCAGCTCCAGCGCATGCTCTTCCTCGATGGTGGCGCGGTCGGCCGGGTCGGGCACGATCGACGTGTCCTCGCGCAGGTGCTCGGTGGTTTCGCCGGCATTGGACAGCAGGTCGTCCTTCTGCTTCTGCAGCTGGGCGCGGAAGAACTCGAGCTGCTTGTCGTTCATGTACTCGCTCTCGGGCATGGCGAGCAGTTCGTCGACGCTGAGGTCGCGGCCGGCCTTGTGCTTCCAGGCATTGGCGAGCTTGGGGTCGACCTTGTGGGCGGGCTTGGGCACATCGGCGGCTTCCGTCACCTGTCGGCTGACGGGCGCGGCCGGCGCAAAGCGGTCGGTGAAACGGTTCGCGGCGGGTGCCTGGGCCGGCACCGGGGCCGCTGCGGGTGCGGTCTTGGCAGATGCGCCTTTGGCCGAAGAGGCGCGAGCCGCGGGCTTGGGGCGCGGCGCAGATGCAGCGGGCTTGCCCGCAGGGGCCGCCTTGGCCGGTGTCTTGTTCAAAGGGTACTCCTCGCCATAACGAAACGCTTCGTGGAACCCATGGTCCCGCCGGCGGCGGGATGGCCAAACCTGCCCTGCGGCACCTCAGGGCGCGCGGATTGTAGCCACGCCCGCGCCAGCCGCCGCAAGGGCGCCGGCCGCGGGCGGGCGGCTGTCACACGAGACACTGCTCCAGCCCCTGCATCAGCACGTCGCGGGGCAGCTCGATGCCGATGAAGACCATCTTGCTGAGCTTGTCCTCGCCCGCGGCCCATTTCGGGCCGAGATCGCTGCCCATGAGCTGGTGCACGCCCTGGAAGATGACCTTGCGGTCGCTGCCCTTCATGTGCAGCACACCCTTGTAGCGCAGCATCTTCGGCCCGTAGACCTGCACGACGGCGCCCAGGAAGTCCTCGAGCTTGGCCGGGTTGAACGGCCGCTGGCTGCGGAAGACGAAGGACTTGACATCGTCGTCGTGGGCGTGGTGGTGCGGATGGTCGCAATGTTCACCGGAGCCGTGGTCGTGGCCGTGGTGATCGTGGTCGTCGTCGGCGGTCAGGAACTCGGGGTCGAGGTCGAGCTTGGCGTTGAGGTTGAAGCCCTTGAGGTCGAACACCTCGGCCAGCGTCGCCGCGCCGAAATGCACCGGGCGCTGCGGCGCGCGCGGGTTCATGTGCTTGAGCCGGTGCATCAGCTCGTCGACCTCGGCCGGCGTCACCAGGTCGGCCTTGCTGATGAAGATCTGGTCGGCGAAACCGACCTGGCGGCGCGCTTCCTGGCGCGTGTCGAGCTGGCTGCCGGCGTGCTTGGCGTCGACCAGGGTCAGGATCGAGTCGAGCAGGTAGCTCTCGGCGATCTCGTCGTCCATGAAGAAGGTCTGCGCCACCGGGCCGGGGTCGGCCAGGCCGGTGGTTTCGATGACCACGCGCTCGAAGTCGAGTTCACCCTTGCGCCGTTTCTCGGCCAGGTCGGCCAGCGTCGAGCGCAGGTCCTCGCGGATCGTGCAGCACACGCAGCCGTTGTTCATCTGGATGATCTGCTCGCCGGTGTCGGCCACCAGGATGTCGTTGTCGATGTTCTCCTCACCGAACTCGTTCTCGATGACGGCGATCTTCTGGCCGTGCGCTTCGGTGAGGATGCGCTTGAGCAGCGTCGTCTTGCCCGAGCCGAGAAAGCCGGTGAGGATGGTGGCAGGAATGAGGCCTGGGTTCATGTCGGCGCGCTGGGCTCGTTCGGGAGGCTCTCAGATGGGGGTCGGCGACTGTGTTGCAAGGGCCACGGAATGTCAAGGCAAAAGCGGCCCCCCGCTCGCCAAGCCGACCCTCAGGCAGCGGACCAGGCCTGCAGCCGTGGCAGCAGCACGCGGTAGGGCGCCAGCAGCAGCACGGCCATCGCGAACTTGACGCCCAGGTCACCGGCGGTGAGCAGGGTCCAGTCGAGGTCGGTGCCGGCGAAGGCGAGGAAGAAGAAAACCGCGGTGTCGAACACCGAAGCCACCAGCGAGCCGATCAGCGGCGCCTTCCACCAGCTCAACCGGCGCAGGCGGTTGAACATCGCGATGTCCAGCACCTGCGACACGATGAAAGCGGTGCCCGAGGCCAGCGCGATGCGCCACGGCGCCAGCGCCAGCGACACGGCCACCGCCAGCGCGAACCCGAACCACGCCACGCGCCGCGCCGACGCCGGGCCGAGCGTGCGGTTGGTGAGGTCGGTGACGAGGAACACGAGCGGGAAGCTGAACGCGCCCCAGGTCAACCAGGCGTTGATGGGGTGCTGCACCAGCACGTTGGACAGCGCGATCACCGCAGCCATGGCCAGGATGGGGGTGCTCAACGGCCGCAGGGCGGCCAGCGCCGAAGGGGGGATTTGGGGCATAGGGTGTCTCGAAGCGGGCCGGTATTGTCGCCGCGCGCGCCGCCGGCCGCCGGGCCTCGGTTATTCTTCACCCCACTTCCACTGCCGGCACCCGACACAGTGTCCGAACCTGCTTCACCCCGGCACCCGCGCGCCGCTGCGCCCGAGAGTGCGGACAAGCGGTCCTTGCTGGAACGTCTGGTCGGGTTTGTCATGCCCGGGCCCGATAGCAAGGCCGAGCTCATCAGAACCCTGGCCGACGCCGAGAACCGCGAGCTGATCGGACCCGAGTCGCGAGCCATGCTCGAGGGCGTGCTGCGCATGGCCGACATGACCGCCGGCGACGTCATGGTGCCGGCCACGCGCATGGACCTGCTCGACATCGAGGCCGACTACGACGAGCTGCTGAACACCGTGATCGAGACGGCGCACTCGCGCTTCCCGGTGTACGACGGCGGGCGCGACAACATCATCGGCGTGCTGATGGCCAAGGACCTGCTGAAGCTGCAGCGCGCGCCCGAGCTCAACCTGCGCACCTTGCTGCGGCCGGCGGTCTTCGTGCCCGAGAGCAAGTCGCTGAACGACCTGCTGCGCGACTTCCGCTCCAACCGCAACCACCTGGCGATCGTGATCGACGAGTTCGGCAACACCGCCGGGCTGATCACGATCGAGGACGTGCTCGAGGAGATCGTCGGCGAGATCGAGGACGAGTTCGACGAGGACGAACGCGAGAACGGCATCGTCACGCTGGCCGACGGCAACCAGCGCGTGGCCGGCGACGTCGGCATCGACGCCGTCAACACGGCCTTCGGCGTGGACCTGCCCGAAGCGGACTTCGACACCATCGGCGGCCTCATCGCGCACGAGCTGGGCCGCGTGCCGCGGCGCGGCGAGGCGCTGGAGCTGGCCGGCCTGCGCTTCACCGTGATGCTCACGCGCGGCGGCGCGGTACGCTGGTTCCGCGTCAGCCGCCTGCCGCGGGCCGAGAGTTCGGCCGACGGCGGCGACGTCGATTGAAGTCCGCGCCGCATAGGCTCGGGCCCGGTGTCGAGGCGTTGGCAGCGGCAGCGCTAGGCGCCTTGCAGACGCTGGCTTACGTGCACACGGCCGTGCCCGGCGCCTGGCTGTTGCCGCTGGCTACGCTGGCCTGGCTGGTGTGGCGCCTGGACGC
>JACZKT010000460.1 GCA_014859905.1 Rubrivivax sp. | reverse complement strand
TCGTCTGGGCCGGCACCATCCCGGGCGGGCTGTTCCGCTCCGCCGACTTCGGCGCCAGCTGGCAGCTCGTCGACGCCCTGTGGCAACGCCCCGAACGCGCCGACTGGTTCGGCGGCGGTTACGACGCGCCCGGCATCCACTCGATCTGCCCGCATCCGCAGCGGCCCGACGAACTGCTGGTGGGCATCAGCTGCGGCGGCGCCTGGGTCAAGCGCGACGGCGGCGCGGCGTGGCAGGTGCAGTCCGCCGGCATGCGTGCCGACTTCATGCCACCGGAGCGCGCCGGCGACCCCAACATCCAGGATCCGCACCGCATCGTGCGCTGCAACGCGCGGCCCGAGGTGCTGTGGTGCCAGCACCATTGCGGCATCTGGCGCTCCAGCGACGACGCCGCCAGCTGGCACGAAGTGAAGGCACCGCTGTCGAGCTTCGGCTTCGCGGTGGCCGTGCACCCGCACGACGCCGACACCGCGTGGTTCGTGCCGGCGGTGAAGGACGAGCGGCGCGTGCCGGTGGGCGCCGCGCTGGCCGTCAACCGCACCCGCGACGGCGGCGCCAGCTTCGAGACCCATCGTGCCGGCCTGCCGCAGCAGGACTGCTACGACCTCGTCTACCGCCACGGCCTGGCGGTGGCCGACGATGGCCGCACGCTGCTCATGGGCAGCACCACCGGCGGCCTCTGGGCCAGCATGGATGGCGGCGAGCACTGGCAGACGGTGTCGCTGCACCTGCCGCCGATCTACGCCGTGCGTTTCGGCTGACCGGCCTTCCAGGCGCCGATCTGTTTCAGTCGATCTTGCCGTCCAGGTAGGTCCAGCGCCCGCCCTCGCGCACGAAGCGGCTCGTCTCGTGCAGCCGCGTGGCGCGGCCGCCGAGCTTGCTGCGGGCGACGAACTCGACCACCGCGTGGTCGGCGTCCTGCACTTCGTGGCGCCGCACTTCGAGGCCCAGCCAGCGCACGTCCGGGTCGAGCGCCGGCATGCCGGCTGGTCGCGTGCGCGGGTGCCAGGTGTCGCGCAGGTAGTCCGCCAGCCCCAGCACGAAAGCGCTGTAGCGCGATCGCATCAGGGCTTCGGCGCTCGGCGCCTGCAGGTGCTGTGGGCCCGCGTGCCAGCGCCCGCAGCAGACCGCGTAGGGCAGGGCCGAGCCGCAGGGGCAGGGGGCGGGGCCAGGGCGCTTGCTCATGGTGAAGCCGGCATTGTGCCGAGCCAGCCGACCTAAACTGTGGCTCCCCGGCCTGCACAGGAAGCCCCATGCTCGACCCCCAAGCCCGTGCCCTGATCGACCTCATGGTCGAACGCGGCGTGCCCGCCGTGCACACGCTGACACCGGCCGACGCGCGCCGCTTCTACCTCGAGCGCCGCGTTTTCACGCAGCCCGAGCCGCCGGCGGTGGGCGAGGTGCGCGATCTGCAGACCGACGGCGGCGTGCCGTTGCGCCTGTACCGCCCCCACGCCGATGGCGTGCATCCGGTGCTGGTGTACTTCCACGGCGGCGGCTGGACCATCGGCGACCTCGACACCCACGACGTGCTGTGCCGCCAGCTCTGCCGGGCCGCCGGCGTGGCGGTGGTGTCGGTGGACTACCGCCTCGGCCCCGAACACCGTTTCCCGGCCGCCGTCGACGACTGCGTGGCCGCCACGCGCTGGCTGCAGCGCGAGGGCGCCACGCTCGGCCTGGACAGCGCGCGCCTGGCGCTGGGCGGCGACAGCGCCGGCGGCAACCTCGCCGCCGTGGTGGCGCTGGCGCTGCGCGACGCCGGCGACACCGCGCCAGCCTTCCAGCTGCTCGTCTACCCGGCCACCGACATGCGCGCCGTGGCGCCGTCACACACCGGCAACGGCCAGGGCTACCTGCTCACCGCCGACAGCGTGGCCTGGTACCGCAGCCAGTACATCGCCGAGCCGGCGCTGTGGAGCGACTGGCGTGCCTCGCCGCTGCTGGCCGCCGACCTGTCGCGGCTGCCGCCGGCACTGGTGCTCACCGCCGGCTTCGACCCGCTGCGCGACGAAGGGCGGCAGTATGCCGACGCGCTGTCGGCGGCCGGCAACCGTGTGCAATACGTCTGTTTCGAACGCCAGGTGCACGGTTTCATCACCATGAGCCGGGTCATCGACGAGGCGCGCACCGCGGTGGCGCTGTGCGGCGCGGTGCTGCGCGAGGCGCTGGCGGTCTGATGCGGATTCATGATCGATCGACGAGAGGTGGGCCCTTGGCGGTCGGTCATGCCCGGCTGTTCGCACGCGGACGATGACGTCGATTCAAGACTGCAAGCTGCCGGCCGGGTCACGCTGGCCGGCACCCGCTGCCGACCCATTCCAGTCACGTACCCCGCGCCCTGAGGCAGCCGGTCGAGCAAAGTATGCGTGGCCGGCACGGCGTGAAATTGAGCGGTGCGTGGATAAGCGCCCACTCGGATGTGTCGGAATTTTTTGCAGCTCCGTCGTTGTCGGGCCGTCAGGCCTGAGCGTTTGTCACTGAGTGCCTGTCGGCACAGGTTGGCTACACTGCCGTTCATGCATCCGCTGATCGAAACCCACCGCGCCGAACTGCTGGCCTTGGCACGCAGGCGCGGCGTCACGGGTGTTCGGGTTTTTGGCTCGATGAGCCGTGACGACGGCAGCGACACCAGCGACGTTGATCTGCTGGTGACTCTGGCTCCGGGGACCAGCGCCCTCGCCCTGGGTGGCCTGTTGCTGGATGCGCAGGAATTGCTGGGCCGCCGTGTGGATGTCGTCACCGAAGCAAGCTTGCACCATGCGCTGCGCGATCGCGTGATGGCAAGCGCCGTGCCGCTGTGAATCCAGGCCCCGAGGCGGACCGGGTGCTGCTGACGCACATGCGCGACTGCCTGGACCGGATCCTCGAGTACACCAACGCCGAACGCTCCCGCTTCGACGCCTCGCGTCTGGTGCAAGACGCCGTGATACGCAATCTGCAGACCTTGGCCGAATCTAGCCAGCGTTTGTCGAGCGAGATCAAGGCCACCGAGCCGCAGATCCCATGGCGTGAACTCGCCGGGTTTCGCAACGTGATCGTGCATGGCTACCTGGGCGTTGACCTCGGGGCGGTCTGGCTGGTCGTCGAACAGGACTTGCCAGCGCTGTCCGAGGCTGTGAACCGCATGGTCACGCACCTCGGCCCGCAGGGCTGATCCGAACGGCTGCTTGGCCGCTGGACGACCGGCCGCAACTGGCCGTCAATGTGAGTCCAGAGGTTGCAGGCGAACGACCGGACGCGCTGCGTTGCCGTCCTCCGGCATGCCAGGTCGGATGACGGCAGAGGGTGGCGAGCGGGCAGTTCATTTCTTGTCGATTGAGTGGAGCGCGGTATGACATGTGGGCGCCGCTGGTGGCGGATGCCACGGCGCGCGGTGGCCGCAGTACTTGCCATGAATACTGTATGAACGTACAGTCTCTTCGTGGCTTTTTCCCCTCCGCTCGCTCCCCATGCCGCCCCCGTGCGCCCGCCGAGTGGGGGCGTGCCGACGCGGCGCGGTTTGCCCCTGTCAGCGGCTGGATGCGCCGGCCCGCGGCCTGCCCCCCTGATCCAGCAAACTCCGGAAGACCTGCACCCGGTGCCGCAGGCGCCGGAAAACCTGCACCCCGCGCTGTGGCGCGCCCACCAGGTGGCGCGCCCGCACGATGTCGTCGTGCCCAGCGGCCACGCCGATCTCGACGCCCAGCTCCCCGGCGGCGGCTGGCCGGCACGGGTGCTCACCGAACTGCTGCTGTCGCATGCCGGCGTGGGCGAGCTGCGCCTGCTGGCGCCGGCGCTGGC
>JACZKT010000459.1 GCA_014859905.1 Rubrivivax sp. | reverse complement strand
CCTAAGCCGGCAGAGCCGGAACCAAACAGGTAATACGATCGCCCGTCAACCGATGGCGAGGTGATCGACCATGGCTGTAGCGGCATTGACTGAGCGGTACGCAGCGAACCTTCATGGCGTGCTGTCGTGCTACGACAGGATCATCGTGACGGGCACGCTGCCTGGCGCGTGCTACGCGGGTGGGATGACGAGCTTTTTGTACTCCCGCGGCATCCGCATCTTCGACTACCCGCGCTTTGCCGAGCCCCTGCGCGAGCGCATCCGCGAACGCGCGCAGCAAGTTTGCGATGCCGCTGGCGTGCAGATCGAGCACGTCAACAAGAGCCATATCCGCAAGGAGGATCTGGTGGCGCGCGTGCTGGCTGTTCGAGGTGACTCGCCAGGGCTGGTGCATGTGATCTCGGCGATGGAGGCCTGCCCGAGCTACAAGCCCTGGCTGGACAAGAGCAACGGGCACGTCTACCTGCGTGCCGATCAGGGCAAGTGCCTGCACTACTACTTCTATTTCGTCGATGAGGCGTTTGGTCTGTGCTACCTGCGCGTGCCCACCTGGGCGCCGTTCGGATTGCAGTTCTACTGCAACGGCCACAGCGCCTTGGCACGCTCGCTCAGGCGAGAGGGCATCGAGTTCGTGCAGGAGGACAACGCCTTCTTGCGCGTGGCCGACCTGGCTCGCGCTCAAGCCCTGGCCGACGCCTTCAACCCCGAACACCTGCACCGGCGCCTCACGCGCTACGCGCACTGGCTGTGCCCGGTGGCCGATGTGTTCGCCCAAGACGACTGGCACTGGAGCATCCGCCAGGCCGAATACTCCACCGACCTGATGTTCCGCAGCGAGCGGATTCTCGTGCCGCTGTACGACGCGATCTCGCGGCAGGCGGTGCTGGCCGCCGATGCACCGCGCGTGGCCGGGTTCCTGGGCAAGAAGATCACGCCTACGCTGGCGCAGGAGATCGGCTCGCGGCTGTCCACGCGCATCGAGGGCCGCTGCATCAAGCATTACATGGGCGCGGCCGGCGTGAAGGTCTACGACAAGTTCTCGCGCGTGCTGCGCATCGAGACCACCGTCAACGACGTGAGCTTTTTCAAGCACCACCGCAGGGTGGAACACAAGGGCGCGGCGGCCACGCGCGAGTTGGCGCCGCTGAAGAAGTCGATCTACAGCCTGATCGACCTGCGCGAGATCCTGCTGGGCTGCAACCAGCGCTACCTGGCCTTCCTCTCCAGCTTGGACGACCCCAGCGCGGGCGAGCGCGACCTGCAGCGGCTGAGTCAGCCGCGCGTGGGCGGCGATGCGTCGGTCAAGGGTCTGAACTTCTTCAGCGCCGGCGACCAGGCATTGCTGCGAACGCTTCAGCACGGCGAGTTCAACATCCACGGCTGGCGCCGAGCCGATCTCGTGGCGCGGCTGCAGTTGTCGCCGTCGGCCATGACGCGCCAGCTCAGGCGGTTGCGCACGCTGGGCCTGATCAAGAAGGTCACGCAAACCTACCGCTACTACCTGACGCGACTGGGCCGCGCCGCCATCGCCGCCGCCTGCTCCCTGACCCGATTCAACATCGTTCCTGCTATGGCTGCAGCGCATTGAAGTCTTTGCAGGAAAAGTCAAAACTCATCTGGTTAGAGACTAAAA
>JACZKT010000458.1 GCA_014859905.1 Rubrivivax sp. | reverse complement strand
GAGCTTCGAGCTGACCGCACGCGAGTTCCATGCGACCAAGAAGGTCGGCTGGAGCGACCACTACGCCAAGCGCTGGATGGAGCGGCTCCAGAAAGACATCTTCCCCTGGCTGGGCAAGCTGCCGCTCTCGCAGATCGGCGCTCCGATGCTCCTGCAGACGCTGAGACGCGTGGAGGCGCGCGGGACACGGGAACTCCCGCACTCGCTGCTGGAGGCATGCGGCCAGGTGTTTCGCTACGGCGTCGCCACCGGCCGCTGCGAGCGCAGCCCGGCGTCAGACCTGCGTGGGGCGCTGAAGCCGGTCATGACAAAGCATGTGTCGGCGATCGTCGAGCCGGATCAGGTCAGTGACCTCATGCGTGCCATCGACGGCTATCACGGGCACCCGATCACGCGGGCGGCGCTGGTTCTGTCGGCGCTGCTCTTCCAGCGACCGGGGAACATCCGCCAGATGGAATGGGCCGAGTTGGATCTGCAAGGCGGCATGTGGGCGATCCCGTCGGCCAAGATGAAGCGGACCAAGAGGGAGAAGATCAACGGCCGACCGCATCTCGTCCCGCTGGCCCCGCAGGCGGTCGCGACGCTGAAGGAACTGATGCCGCTGACCGGAGGCGGGCGCTATGTGTTCCCTTCACTGACGACGACCAAGCGGCCGATGAGCGAGAACACCGTACGCGTTGCACTGCGGCGGCTCGGCTTCGACAACGAGACCATGACACCGCACGGGTTCCGGGCGATGGCGCGTACCGTCATGGTGGAACGGCTCAACGTGGCGCCGGACGTGATCGAGGCCCAACTTGCACATGGCAAGTCCGGCCCGCTGGGAGCGGCATACGACCGCGCTGAGTTTCTGGAGCAACGCAGAGCCATGATGATGGCTTGGGCTGACTATCTGGCGGAACTGAGGGATCGTCTGCCAGTGAAGGGCCGCAATGCGTTCAACGCGGCGCCATCCCAAGTCGGACGGCGATCGGAATCGGACGGCTCGACAGTCGCGCCCCATCGAGCCACCGCACTTCTCATCCAGAAAAGAACTCAGGCTCCGGCCAGTGCAAAGAGCAGGGCGCCGACAGTGTCGCCAATTGATGGATCGCCCGCTGATCAATTGGGCCAAGCGATGGCGCTTCAGGGGCCAGGAAGTGCGTGAGCCTGGCCCCACCTCGTGCAGCATTTGCCCGTCTGCGTGGCGGCATCGGCCGGTGTGCAAGCTGCTTGAGAACTGGCCGAAATTTCGAGCCGCATAAGAAATATGGCGATGAATTCAATCACTCATCCCTTGTGCGCTTGGAAGCCACGTCACGTGAAGGGGGCGGGCGTACGCTATTGCTATATCGCACTACGCAAAATTCCCTGAATATGCGAATTTGACGTTGTAAAGTGTAGTGATGAGAAGACAAAACAGTCCCCTGCCGGTTTCGCGCGCACGGCTCGCCGCAGTGCTGCGCGCCACTCGGGAGGTGGTGTCGATTGACGGCACGGCCGGGGTGCTTGACCTCGACCGCCCGGCTGCGGCGAAGGTTCTCTCGCGCTGGCTCAAACAGGGCTGGCTGCGGCGCGTCGGGCACGGTCTCTATGTTCCCGTCCCTCTCGATCTTGCCGGAAGCGAGCAAGTCGTCGCGGACCCCTGGGTCCTGGTCCCGACGCTCTTTGGTCAGTGCTACATCGGCGGCTGGACCGCCGCTCACCATTGGGATCTGACCGAGCAGCTCTTCAACGAGACCCTTGTCTTCACGACGAGGCGCATCAGCGCGAAGCGCGCGACCGCGCAAGGCGTCGCCTTTCTGCTGCACCATGTCGGGCCGAAGCGCCTCTTCGGACTCAAGTCCATATGGCGCGGCTCGATGCGCGTGAGCATCTCTGACGCGGCGCGCACGATGATCGACATGCTGGCAATGCCGGAGAGCGGCGGCGGCATCGATCACGTCGCCGACTGCCTGAGCGCGCACGCAAAGTCGCCGACCTATGACGGCGACCTGCTGATCCGCTACGGGGAGCAGTTCGGGAACGGCGCGGTCTTCAAGAGGCTCGGCTTCCTGGCCGAGACGCAGCTGCATGACGCGGGCCTCGCCGGCGCCTGCCGCGCGCGCCTGACGCAGGGCTACGCGCAGTTGGATCCCGCACTGCCCGGCCATCATCTGCGAACGGCATGGCGGCTCTGGGTGCCGGAGCGCTGGAGGCAGGGCGCATCATGATCGACAAGCGCGAGATTCTCGAAGCGGCCTCCGCACTCGGCCTGCTGCCCGGTGTCGTCGAGAAGGACTACGTTCTCGGCTGGCTGCTGGCGGGGATCAACGCCCATCCCGCGCTTACCGATTCGTGGGTGTTCAAGGGCGGGACCTGCCTCAAGAAGTGCTATTTCGAGACCTATCGATTTTCGGAGGACCTGGACTTCACGCTGCGCGATGAAGGCCAGCTTGAAGACGGCTTCCTGCGCCGTGTCATGGGCGAGGTCATCGCGTGGGTGGCGGATGAATCCGGCCTCGTGCTCCGCGCCGATCAGTTGAGCTTTGATCTCTACACGAACCCGCGCGGTCGCCTCTCCTGCCAGGGCAAGGTCGGCTATCGCGGGCCGGTGTCGCCCGCCACGGCGGCTGGCGGATGGCCGAAGATCAAGCTCGATCTCACGGCGGATGAAAAGCTCGTGCTGCCCGCCGTGCGGCGCGAGGTCTTTCATCCCTACTCCGACCGTCCGGAGGACGGGCTGTGGATCAACTGCTATGCCTACGAAGAGGCCTTCGGGGAGAAGGTCCGCGCGCTGGCCGAGCGCACCCGGCCCCGTGATCTCTATGACGTGGTGAACCTCTACCGCCACGGCGACAGCCGCCCGCCCGCAGCGGTTTTGCGGGACGTGCTGACGCAGAAGTGCGAATACAAGGGCATTGCGCTGCCGAGCGTTGCAACGCTCGAACCGCATCGCCCCGATCTGGAAGCGATGTGGGCGAGCATGCTTGCTCACCAGCTTCCGGTCCTGCCGCCGGTCGCGGATTTCTGGGCCGCTCTGCCGGAGATATTCATCTGGCTCATGAGCGGAGCCGAAGCGCCGCAGCGCGCGCGCATCGCGCCCGTCGCGTCCGAGACGATCATCCGCAGCCGCGTGCTGCCGATGTCCGTGCCGCTGCGCGCCCGCGCGCCACTGGAGATCATCCGCTTCGCCGCTGCGAACCACCTCTGCGTGGACCTGACCTACGACGGCAGTGTCCGCCGCATCGAGCCGTACTCGCTGCGGGAGACCGCCGAAGGAGACTTTGTGCTGCATGCCATCCGCAGCGATTCGGGCGAGCATCGTTCGTACCGCGTGGACCGCATGCAGGATGCGTCCGTGACCGGGCAGGCGTTTACTCCGCGCTACTTGGTCGAACTGACCTCCGATGGACCGCTGGCCATCGCTCCGGCAGTGGCACGGCCAAGTCTCGCAAGCACGGCATGGAGCGTGCCGCCCGCAGCACGTGCCCGCCGCGCCGCCCCTGCCCGCAGCGATGGCCCGACATAGGTCTATCGCTGCACTGTGTGCGGCAAGACGTTCAACAGAAAGACGATGGACGGCACACTGAACCCGCACAAGAACCCGAGAGGCTATGACTGCTACGGGACCTACGGGACGTATGTGCGGACGAAGTACTAGCGAAGACAGGAGCGCCTCCAGAAGGACATGCAGAGCTGGCTTCGACTGGGGCCAACTGATCGGGCGGTGGCGTAAGGAGTCCAAGAACGCACCAATTGCTAAGTCGACTGTCTCGCTTTCGTGCGGTCCAGACAAGGTGGGCTCGCAGCCTTGGGCACCACCTGTTGCGGCTGCGCATGCCGAGTTGGTGGAGACTGTGAAGTCTGGAATGCAGTACGTTCTGCTATGACAAGGTGGCAATCATGCGAAAGCTCATCTTCATCGGCATCGTCGCCGCCGGCGCGCTGGTCGGGTTAATGTCTGCAGCGCATGACGACTGGGCGACGCGCATGGTCATGTCGGCGGTTGGCGCCCTCTTTGCGGCTCCGATAGGCGCCGTGTTGACGCGAAGGCCCAAGCCCACAGTTGTAGCGCCGGCCTGGGACGAGTCGCTAGAGGCAGGCGCCATCACTTCGCCCAAGGCGTTGGCCGCCAACTACTGGCGCGACAAGGGCCATCCGCCATTCATGAAGCCACAAGAAGCGGAACCGGACAAGCACATGTTCGACCCGGACAAGCTGGGCTGACTACTTTCGCTTCAGCAGATCCTTGACGGCATCCTTGGTGTTGTCGAGTGACGCACTGGCGTCTTTGCTCACCTGCTTGCCAGACTGCTTCAGCAGCGACCGCCTCGACACCAGCGTGCCATCCTCGGTCTTCACGATTTCGGCTTCGCGGTCGAAGCCCTCGCGGCGGCCTTCAACGTCCCGGCGGACCTCAGCACCTCGAGACTGAACTTCACCGCGGGCGCCTGACGGTGCGGTGCCGCCGGGTGGTTGCGATTGTCGATCCCGCAGGAACCTTGCCACTTCGGCGTCGCCGGTTCTTCGCCGTGTATCCACATCCATCGTGGGATCAATGGTGCCCTTCTCTCGAAGGTACTCATCTCGCAGCTGATCAAAGGCGGCCGGGACGCCCGTGCCGTCCGAGAACGTGCGGTTCGGCTTCAGAGACTGCCTGGCAAGTTCGGCTTCCATCAGGGCGCGTGCTGCGGCACTGTTTCCCCCGTACTGCTCTGCGTATCGCGTAAACATCGCTAGGTTGTGCGGATCCTGGGCGATGTCGATCGAGATGACCTCGCCCCGCTCGTATGCTGAGGACATGCGCTCTGCATAGGCCGTACGCTCCGACATACTGGCATCGGCGCGGGCGGTGCGTGCGGCTGTAGAACTCAGGCGGGAGGCCATCTCGCGCGCCTCACGGGAGTCGGACGCAACGACACTCGCGAAGCTCGTGTCGCGGGACACTCGATCGCCGAACTGCTTGAACTCGCTGATCTGTTCGCTGGTCATGTTTCCGAGGACTTTCTGCTCCTGTGCCGAAAGTCCTGAAAGGTAGGTCTTGTCCGCCGACGCGTTGAGACGCCCGCCAGCGACAGCGGTGTTTAGGCCGATGTGGGCCGCGGCTCCGAATGCAATGTTGGCAACTTGCGACTGCGACATGCCTGTGGTCTCGGCAACGCTCTTCGTGATCTGATCCAGCCGATTCAGCGTCTGCCCGAGTTGCTCGAAACTGCTCGACGTCGAGCCGGTGGTGTTGCGCGTGGATCGCAGCTTCGACAGCCCGCGGCTGAACGCCTCGGACAGGACAGCAGAGCGCTCCGTGCTTGCCGCCACGGCTTCGCCTCTCGCGGCGTCGACCTGCCGGCTGGCGTCCTGAACGTCCTGCTCAGACACCCGCATCGAGACCACCCGCGACGCATACCCCTGGTTGCGCAACAAACTGACAGCCGTGCGGCCGGTCAGCGCATTCGACGAGAACGTGTTGCCGCTCAGGTCGTTCTGCCAACTGCTCATGAACGCGGAGGTGCGGTTGGGCGCCAGTTGCATCTGGTCCATCGCCACGTTGCCCATGTTCACGTTGCCGACCGCGGCGGCCCCCGTCGACCCGGACAGCATGCCTTGCAGGCCCGACAGGCCACCGACCAGCGCGGTCCCGAAGTTCTCCATGCGCTTGAGCGCAGCCCAGGCGATGAAGGGGATGCTGATCGCCAGGTAGCCGACCACCGCCTCGCCCGAGATCGCTCGCGAGTAGATCGTCGACGCGGTCTGCAGCGACAGCGCCTTGGCGCCGGTTCCCAGATCGGCCGCAGCGGCCAGGTCGTAGGCGGCGTAGATCGACGCCATGTAGTTGAGGACGGCGTAGAGCGGTGGCCAGAGCTGGATCCAGATCAGGATCGCGGCGTAGCCCTTGAATGCGATCATGGTTTCGCGGCCGCTGGTCAGCAGGAGCAATAGAACCAGCAGCGGGAAGAGGGCATACGTGACTGCCTCGATGACGTTGCGGAACACCGGCAGTGCCTGTTCCGCGACCTTGCCGTAGTTCAGCCAGGTGGCGTTCTGCTGCGCGACAGCCTGTGCGCGTCCGACGGCCAGAACCATCGATGCAGGGTCGTTGACCTTCTGGCCGATGATGCTGCTGGAGTCGCTGATCGCGTTGAGCACGGCGTTCTGGCGGATCAGGTCCGCCGCGGTCGCCGCGGCGTTGGCGATGCTGTTCTTCACATAGGCCTGCTGGATCTGGCCGGCTATTGCCCCTGCCGCAGCCGCATTGGGCAACGTGGGATTCAGCTGGAAGGCCAGCTTGCCCTGGATGCGGGTGATCTGCGCCGGCAACCGGCCGTTGAGACTCGTGTAGGCGTTCGGGCAGGTGTCCACCGTGACGGCGCCGCCTGCACCTGTGAGGGTCGTGAAGCGCGCCGGGTTCGGTGTTCCCATGAGCGTCCAGACATCGTCCGAGCCGGAGAACGTCCCGGGATCGACGGTACCGTCGATCAGGTCGTACATCGTGCAGTTGTGGATGTAGTTGATCAGATCGGTGCGGAAGTTCGGGTCCTGGAACACGACGCCGCCGGTGTCGCGGATCAGGCGGTTGCCGAACATCAGCCCGTTCTTCTCGTAGGTGAGTTCGCTGGGCAGGCCGCCGACACCCGGGATGACCTGGAATGCCGTCTCGAAGAGCCCTGTCAGCGTGTGGCCGATGGTGCTGGTGATGCTGCCGAGCATGGCCACGCCGAAGGGCACGTTGGCGACTACCTTGACTGCCGAACCGCCGGTCTTGTCGACGATGCCCACCGTCACGCGCGGCACGATCAGGACCGAGAAGACCAGCACTACCGTGGCGAGCCACTTCCATCCCTGCAACTTCTCGGGCGCAAACGCATAGGCAATCAGCGCAGCGACGAAGCCGCAGAAGGCGACGGCTGCCACGGCGGCCATGTAGTCGCTGGAGGCATGGATGGCCGCGGCCGCGTTGAAGATGCCGAACAGGCTGTCGGAGTTCTGGTAGGCGTAGATCTCCCACATGACGAGCCCCCGAATTTCACCGAGTACGGGGCCGTCTACCGCGACAGGAAGGTGGCCTGCTGGCCCAGCATGTCCATCACGTGTTGCGGCATGCTGGATCTGAGCTGGCGCTCCAGCTGCTCCAGGTGGCTGGACACGGCCCGGAACGAGCCGACCTTCTGGTACAGCAGGTTCTTCTCCTGCGACAGCTGAAGCAGCATGGCCTGTGCGCGCTGACGCACGTGCTTGGCGAGGTCGCGCTGGGTCTGCTGCAGCGTGTAGTCCTTGTCGAGCGCCGCCATGCCCACGCGCAGGTTGCGCTCCAGGAAGACGTACGCGTAGTCGGCGGCGATGACGTCGCGGTACTGGACGATCAGATTGTCCGAGAGGCCCGACCCGGGAATGGTGGCGCCGATCGACAGCATCTTGTAGACCGGCTCGGTGGTCTGGTTGACGAAACCGACCTCGGCGGAGTTGTTGGGTATGGCGGCGCGCGTAGCGATCTTGTCGGCGATCGAGCGCATCATGGTCTCGACCCGTGCCGTGAACGGCGTGTGCGTGTAGCTCGTGTTCAGCGTCACCACGTCGCAGTTCGTGTAGTCGTTGCAGCGCAACAGGTGCTGGGTCACGTCGGTCCCGCTGCCGGCGGCCTGCCCGTAGAGCAACTGACTGATCGAGGTGATGGTCGGTGCGATCGGCTCGGGGTCGCGCGCGGCGGCCTCGGGGTAGAAGATCACCGTGCCGACCATGCTCATGATCAGTTCGCGCTCCTGGTCATCCAGGTAGCTGCCGGTGCGCTGCAGCGCCTTCCAGGTCAGGTTGCCGACGAAGGGCGCCTTGTTGCGCACGTTGGCGTCGGTGGAGGACCGGGCGGTGGCCAGGATGCTGGTGCGATCCGTGGCGCAGCGGCGGCGCGCGGCATCGCGGTCGGCCTCAAGGCCGAGTTCGATGGCCAGGTCGGAGCACGCCTCCTGCGAGCTGTAACCTGCCGCCTCGGCCGCCGTGCTGACGATGGCCTTGGCCGTCTCGCAGGAGTTGATGCGGGCGTTGTTGATCCAGGTCTCCAGGCCCTTGGCCCACTTGGTCAGACCTCCCAGCAAGGGCGAGACCGATTCGAGTGCGAGCTGGAAGGCGATGCCCGGCAGCGCGGCGGTGATGTTGCGCAGCATGTTCTTGAACTCGGCCGCCGAGATGTGGGAGAACGAGCCGCCGAAGACGTCGATGCCACCGCAGCCTGCCTTCGCGCTCGGAAACTGCACCGCCGCGAGCTGGTAGACCTTGTAGGGCGCCCGCATGAACAGGCTGCCGCCGGTGTAGGTGTTGAAGGTCTGGCCGCGGAACGCGCCGGGCGCCGTGT
Organism: Rubrivivax sp.; assembly: GCA_014859905.1. GTDB lineage: Bacteria > Pseudomonadota > Gammaproteobacteria > Burkholderiales > Burkholderiaceae_C > Rubrivivax. The sequence continues at coordinate 1,931 of JACZKT010000458.1, read as the reverse complement.
AGTTGCCGATCGCGCCGAGGCTGTTGAACATGTTGTTCACTTCGGTGTTCAGATCCCCGGCACGTAGGGTAATCGGCGACAAGGCGAGTGCCCCGGCCGCGACCGTCGCGATCGTCGCTCTGGCGCGTCGGGCCATGCGTGACGGGCTCAGCGAGTTCATAGGAGTGCTCCTTTGAGCGTCAGGGCGGCCCGGATTGCCGTGCGAGGAGGGACGTGACCGACTCCGTGGGTGCTGCCGCGACGATGGCGATCCGTTCCACCAACTGCGCTTCCGACAGCACGCCGAAGCCGATGGGTGTGATCTTTCCGGTGAAGGGCTGGGCGAGGTACACGGCCGGGACCTGGGTGACCTTCAGCGTGGTCGCAATGCCGTTGTCTCGTCGCGCGTCCGGGAAGCCGGGCACCGGCCCGCCATCGACGCTGATCGCCACCACGGGGATGCCATGGCGTGCCTGGAACGCTTCCAGCGTCGGCGCGAAGGCGTGGCAGTAGGGACAGTCGCCTCGAAAGAAAAAGAACAGCACATGGTCGCGTCCCAGCGTACCGATCGACTCGCTGCGCTGGGACATCTGCAGCTGGTCGAAGACCTCCAGTGCCTTGGCGTTGACGGGGCGGCCCTGCAGGGTCGGATCCAGCTCGGGCGAGGCCCAGGCGATGCGCTGGGCCACGTCGGCGAAGGTCGAGGCGCGCGCCACCACCTTGGCCTCGAGCTCCATGTAGCGACGGACGTTCGCTTCGGTCGGCCGCATGATGGCGATGTTTCGGGTCTCCTCGAGCGACTTCTGCAGGCGCTCGAACTCGACGATCTCGGGCGGCTTGGCGGCAGTGGGCCGCGGAGAGGCGGGCGCGACCTTGGGAGTCGGAGCGGGTCGATCCGGCGGCTCGGGTTCGGGGTCTTCGTAGAAGTGCCAGCCGCGCCACGCATCGGACCAGTAGCCCGACGCCGTGCCCTGCGCCTCGGCGGTCAACGGTGAGATGACGGTCGACAGCAACGACAACGAGACGAGGATCCGCTTCATCACCGGCCCCTCACGACAGCGACTTGGGCGGCTGACCGTCGCGGCAGTAGTTGATGCCGAAGTCGATGGCCTGACGGCGCGGTGCCGGCACGCCCGGCAGCTGGACACCGTCCTGCCAGAAGCGCACCTTCAGGCGGCTGCAGCCTGCCTGGGCGTACCGCCGCTCGGTCGTCACGTCGATGTAGATCGGTGTCGTGCCCTTGAAGCGCTGCGTGATCGCGTCGGCGATATCGCCCACCAGAACGCCCTGGGCCTGCCCGCTCGGCGCATCGATGGCGGCGATCAGCAGCAGCTTGGCGTCCTGCACCGGGGTGCGGTCCTGCGCCATTGCACCCGAGCCAACGCCGACGACCATCGCCAGCGCGAGCACTGGATGCGGCCTCATTGGCACCTCCCTTGGCCGTAGTAGCAGGCCGGGATGCGGCTGGCGCCGTTGCCCTGCAGCGTGGCCACGTCGGGCAGCATCGGCACGAGCGACGCGTAGAACTCCGACAGGTCCATCGCCGCAAGGTTGAGCGTCTGGAGTTGCGCGACCGTGAACCCGGAGCAGTCGGCGCTTTGCGCGCCACCCCAGCCCTTGCCGATCTGCGCGCGGCCCTGTTCGTTGACGATGCGGGCGAGCATCGAGTTGAAGCAGCACTTCGAGGTCGTGTGTTCGATGCAGGACACGCAGGCGCCCAGGACGCGGATGCAGGACGAACACCAGGTGCCGATCGTGTGGCACAGCCTGGCGCCTTCCTTCATCGCCAGCTTTCCCTCGTCCTCATTGCAGGACATCATCGACAAGATGATGTAGATCACGATGGCGATGACCAGCGACCAGGGGTCGAAAGCCACCACGACGCTGTCGCCGGCATAGAGCACGGCCGAGCCGGCCGGCAGTGCGGTGCCGTTGACCGCGACCGTCACACC
>JACZKT010000457.1 GCA_014859905.1 Rubrivivax sp. | reverse complement strand
CCGTTCGGCCATCGACACCACCTGTCCCTGGCCGACCACCAGGTGGTCGAGCACGCGCACGTCCACCAGCTGCAGCGCCGCCTTGAGCGTCTGCGTCAGGAACTCGTCGGCACGCGACGGTTCGGCCACGCCCGAGGGATGGTTGTGCGCCAGCACCACCGCGCCGGCGTTCAGCGCCAGCGCGCGCTTGGCCACCTCGCGCGGGTAGACGCTGGTCTGCGTCAGCGTGCCGCGGAACATGTCCTCGACGCGCAGCAGGCGGTGCTGGCCGTCGAGGAACATGACCACGAAGACCTCGTGCTCGCGCCCGCGCAGGTGCAGCGACAGGTAGTCCTTGACGCGGCCCGGGGTGTCGAACACCGGGCGCGACTGCATCTGCTCGGCCAGCGCGCGGCGGGCCATCTCGATCACCGCCAGCAGCTCGGCGCGTTTGGCCGGGCCCAGGCCCTTGATGCTCGCCAGGTCGGCTGGCGTGGCGTGCAGCAGGCCGGCGTAGCCGTTGAACCTGGTCAGCACCGCGTCGGCCAGCGCCAGTACACCCTGGCCGCGGTAGCCGGTGCGCAGCAGCAGCGCCAGCAGCTCGGCGTCGACGAGCGACGCCGCGCCGCGGGCCAACAGCTTTTCGCGCGGGCGCTGGTCGGCGGGCAGGTCCTTCATGGCGGGATCGGTGGCGTGGGCGCGCAGCGGGTCGCGGCAGGGGCGCCGGTAGAATCGCAAGCAGTCTATTCGACGGCGACCACCCTCGTGAACCTCATTCAGCCAGGCTCGTTCCTGACCCTGCACTACCGCCTGGCCGGGCCCGACGGCGCCGATGTCGTGAACACCTTCAACGACAGGCCGGCGACCCTGTCGCTGGGCACGGGGCAGCTGGCACCGGCCATCGAAGTGCACCTGATCGGCCTGCCCGAAGGTGCGCGCGAGTCCTTCGACCTGCCCGCCGGCAAGGCCTTCGGCGAGCGCAACCCCGAACTGCTGCAGCGCGTGAAGCTCAGCCTGCTGCGCGAAATGGGCGACCCCGACGAGCAGTATGCAGTGGGCGACGTGGTGCAGTTCCCCACCCCCGACGGCCAGGGCCGCTACGCCGGCGTGGTGCGCGAACTCGGCCCCGACTGGCTGCTGTTCGACTTCAACCACCCGCTGGCCGGCCAGCCGGTGCGCTTCGAGGTCCAGGTGCTGGGGGTGCTGTGAGTTCCAGGCTCGAAGAAGTGCTGCTGGCCGAACCGCGCGGCTTCTGTGCCGGGGTCGACCGCGCCATCGAGATCGTCGAGCGTGCGCTCAGGAAGCACGGCGCGCCGATCTACGTGCGCCACGAGATCGTGCACAACACCTATGTCGTCAACGACCTCAAGGCCAAGGGCGCGATCTTCATCGAAGATCTGGCCGACGTGCCGCCCGGCGCCACGCTGGTGTTCAGCGCCCACGGCGTGAGCCAGGCGGTGCGCCGCGAGGCCGCACGCCGCGGCTTCCAGGTCTTCGACGCCACCTGCCCGCTGGTGACCAAGGTGCACGTGGAAGTGGCCAAGCTGGCACGCGAAGGCTATGAATTCATCATGATCGGCCACAAGGGCCACCCCGAGGTCGAAGGCACCATGGGCCAGCTCAGCGACGGCATCTACCTGGTCGAAGACTGCGCCGACGTGGCGGGCGTGCGGCCGCGCGGCGACAAGCTCGCGGTGGTGACGCAGACCACCTTGAGCGTGGACGACGCCGCCGCCATCCTGGCCGAGGTCAAGCGCTACTTTCCAGCTGTGCGCGAGCCCAAGAAGCAGGACATCTGCTATGCGACGCAGAACCGGCAGGACGCCGTCAAGGTGCTGGCACCGGCGGTGGACGTGGTCATCGTCGTCGGCAGCCCGACCAGCAGCAACAGCAACCGGCTGCGTGAACTTGCCGAGCGCCTGGGCACCGCGGCCTACATGGTCGAAGGTGCCGGCGACCTGCAGCCGCTCTGGTTCGAGGGCCGCCGCCGCGTCGGCCTGACCGCCGGCGCTTCGGCGCCCGACATCCTGGTGCAGCAGGTCATCACGCGGCTGCGCGAGCTGGGTGCCCTGAGCATCCGCAAGATGAACGGCGTGAGCGAGAACGTGCACTTTCCGCTGCCGCGCGGCCTGGGCGACCGCAGCATGAACGAAGTGGCGTCGTCCCGATCCTGATGCGGCCGCTTCCTGGACCCCAACCACGAAGACGGCGCCCCTTGCTGGCGCCGTTTTCTCGATTTCACGGAACATCGCTGGGAACACCATGCTCGACATCAATCTGCTGCGCCGCGACCTGCCGGGCGTGATCGCGCAGCTGGAGCGGCGCAAGACCCCGCAGCCTTACCTGGACGTGGCGCGCTACACGGCCCTGGAGGCCGAGCGCAAGCAGATCCAGGTCGGCACCGAACAACTGCAGGCGCGGCGCAATGCGCTGTCCAGGCAGATCGGCCAGCTCAAGGGCAAGGGCGAGGACACCGCCGCCGTGATGGCCGAGGTGGGCGGCATCGGCGCCGAGCTCGACGCCGGTGCGCGGCGGCTGGAGGCCATCCAGGCCGAACTGCAGGGCATGCTGATGTCCCTGCCCAACCTGCCGCAGGCCGGCGTGCCGCAGGGTGCCGACGAAAGCGGCAACGTCGAGGTGCGGCGCTGGAGTCCGCACGGGCAGGGACCGCGCAGCTTCGGCTTCACGCCACGCGACCACGTCGATGTCGGCGCTCCGCTGGGCCTGGACTTCGAGACCGGTGCGAAGCTGTCGGGATCGCGCTTCACCTTCCTGCGCGGCCCGGCGGCGCGGCTGCACCGGGCGCTGGCGCAGTTCATGCTGGACCTGCAGACGCAGGAGCACGGCTACACCGAATGCTGGACGCCGTACATCGTCAACCGCGAGATTCTCGAAGGCACCGGGCAGTTGCCCAAGTTCAAGGACGACATGTTCTGGGTCACGCGAGGCGGCGACGAGACGCAGCCCGAGCAGTACCTGATCTCGACCTCGGAGATCTCGCTCACCAACAGCGTGCGCGAGCAGATCCTCGACGCCGCGTCGCTGCCGATCAGGCTCACCGCGCACAGCCCGTGTTTCCGCTCCGAGGCCGGCAGCGCCGGGCGCGACACGCGCGGCATGATCCGCCAGCACCAGTTCGACAAGGTCGAGATGGTGCAGATCACGCACCCCGAGCACAGCGACGCGGCGCTGGAGCAGATGGTGGGCCACGCCGAAGCCGTGCTGCGCAAGCTGGAGCTGCCCTACCGCGTGATCACGCTGTGCACCGGCGACATGGGTTTCGGCGCCGCCAGGACCTACGACCTGGAAGTCTGGCTGCCGGCGCAGGACACCTACCGCGAGATCAGCTCGTGCAGCAACTGCGAGTCCTTCCAGGCGCGGCGCATGCAGACGCGGTTTCGCAACGCGCAGGGCAAGCCCGAGTTCGTGCACACGCTCAACGGCTCGGGCCTGGCCGTCGGGCGCACGCTGGTCGCGGTGCTGGAAAACCACCAGCAGGCCGACGGCTCCGTCGCCGTGCCCGCGGCGCTGCGGCCTTACCTCGGCGGCACGGAGGTGCTGCGCCCCTGATCCGCTAGAATGCGCGGCTTCGCTGCACGCGAGACGGCACCCCGGAAAGGTGGCAGAGTGGTCGAATGCGCCGGACTCGAAATCCGGTGTACTACTTCGTAGTACCGAGGGTTCGAATCCCTCCCTTTCCGCCAGTAAATCAACGACTTAGCGCACTCTTGGATGCCCGGCCAGCCCGGGCTTTTTTGCGTCGATCCACGCCGATGCAAGGG
>JACZKT010000049.1 GCA_014859905.1 Rubrivivax sp. | reverse complement strand
GTGCCCGCTGTCGCGAAACCACCGGCGCGCGCCGCATTGGGCACCTCCATCCAGGTCTCGGTGCATCGCTCGAACGCGTGGCGATGCGCCGCCGAGCGCGCCTGCCACTGCAGGCACTGCAGTTCCATCTCGCGCGAACGGCTGGGCCCGTGCAGCCGCGCGACCCAGGTCGCGGCCTCGGCGGCAATCTCCGGCGTGACCCGGGGCACCTCGGCGGGCTCGCCGGCGGCCGAGGAACCGCTTTGCCGGTTCATGCCTACCAGCCCTCCATCCAGCGGGTGACAAGCATCGTGGCCTTGGCCACCTGCTTCTCCACCGCGCTGACCGTGATGCGGTGGCGTTGCGCCGCTTCGGGATAGCTCATGCCGCCGAAACGGACGTCCAGGTAGATGGCCCGCGTGCGGTCGCTCAGGCGCCGCAGGCACACGTCCAGCCGCGCAACGCGCTCTCGCGCCAGTACCGCGGCTTCCGTGCCGGGCGACGAATCCACCAGCGTCACCTCTTCCACCTCGACCTCCATGCCTCGAACCGCCCGGGCGCGATCCGCCGACACCGCCAGGTTGAGCGCGGTGCGGAACAGAAACGCTCCCGGCTTCACGACCGGAGTCTCGCGCTCGTACACCGCAAGCCGCAACCAGGCTTCCTGAACCAGGTCGTCCGCATCCTCGGAACTGCGACCACGCCGCAGCAGCATCGCCCTGACCCGCGTCAACAACGCCCCCCAGTTCTTGACCATCGGATATGCCTCCCTAGCTCGCCGATGTCGAAGATCCAAGGACGCAATGTAGACCCGTCGCCGCCCACGGGGAAGCGGCGGCGCAAGGTGCGATGACGAGCGGCCATCGCCCGAGGCGACACAAGCCCCTGCCACCATTGCCATCGCAACCCAACCGAGGCAGGCCAGGTTCTGAGATACGACCGCCAAATCGTTCGGTCTTCCGGCCGAACCGGCGACCGGTCCGACGGAAGCGACACGCGCATTCACTGGGCAACCCGGCTGCTACCAGCCTTCCATCCAACTCGTGAGCAGCAGGGTTGCCTTGGTCACATGCTTCTCCACGGCGTTGATGCTGATGCCGAGCTCTCGAGCGATCTCGGTGTAGGACCTACCGTCCAGTCGATGCGCCAGGAAGATCTCGCGCGTCCTGTCCGGGAGCCGCCCGAGACCGACCGTCATCCGCTCAAGGCGCTCCTTGCCCAATAGCAGGGCCTCGGCCCCCGGCGCGACGTCGACCAGCACCACGTCGTCGATCGCAACGGCCGTGCCGTGCACGCCTTTTGCCCGGTGAGCGTCGATAGAAAGATTGAGGGCCGTGCGCATCAGGAAGGCCGCCGGATTGACCACCGTATCGTTAGCCCCGTGGCTGGCCATCCGCACCCAGGCCTCCTGCACCAGGTCCTCGGCCTCGTGGACCGTGCGTCCACGGCGACGCAATGCCGCCTTGACACGGGAGAAGGTCAGTTTCCAGTTCATGCTGTGGTACTGGGCGTACAGGCTTCAATGGCAGCAAGCCGGCTCGGAGCCTTCGCCCAGACCCCGAATGTGGTTCCACGCACCGCGAGCGGCCACGGGGCCGGCGGTGCCAAACCCACGGTCCACGCGGTCCAGCACTTCGGAAATGAAAGCGATAGCCGCCGTCTCGGACGGGAAGCAGCCATTACGGGCAACTGCGCGCTGCAAAGTTCGGCCCACCCGCTCAGTCGCCTCATCTCCGGACAGGATGAGTCTCCGCAGGCGGGGCGCCAAGGCGTAGAACGGGGCTAGGCGCGCCACTGCGACGCGCCAACGCTCCACGACCGTGGGATTGGTCGCGCCCCAGGGGCTGGCGCCCAAGGTGATCAGCGCAGCCCGTGCCGCCTTAGCAGAAGCCGCTGCGCAGAGCCCTCCCAGGGCTCCGGCCCCGGTGTTGCGGTGTCGCGGTGCTACCTGGGCAAGGCTCTGCCGCAGGAGTCGCCCGGCCGAAGGCAGCACCGTCGTGTCCAACTGCGCCGCCTGCGCACCTTCGCTTACCTCTGATGGCTCGTCGCCTACGACAAACCGAATCTTCTCTACGCCGCGGACCTTGAGATCTTCGAAAACCTCCTCCCAGCCCGTGGCACCTGACACCGGATCGAACCACGCTCCCAGCAACTCGCACTGGCCGTCCGCTAGTACGCCGACGGGCCAATGCACGGTCCGATCATGCGCGGCGCCTTCTTCGCCCACCGGCACGGACAGGGCTTCAAAGTGCAGCACCAAGTATTGGCAACACAGCGGCCGAGTCTGCCATTTGATCGCATTGGCGAGGGTGTTGTCGTTGATCACTTGCTCCGCTCCACGACGTGAAGTTGCGGTTGACGTGGTCACATAGCCGCTTGGGCAGCCGTCTGCTTTGCCCACGACAGCGCCGCCACGTCGACCAAATGCTACTCTAAGGCATCTAGCAATAATAACTTGAACATTGTGGGTGCTCCGCATATCATGTCCGGGTGGACTTAGCGCAGACCATCGAAGCCAAGTACCAGGCGCTGGCGGGCCGGCTTGACGAGGCAACGCTGAGGTTGTGGGTGGC
>JACZKT010000456.1 GCA_014859905.1 Rubrivivax sp. | reverse complement strand
GACCTACGGCCCCTGGGTGCTGAACAACTGGGACATCCATGCCCTGCTCAGACGCCAGTACAAGGCCGCGGAGATGGTGGTGATACCCGGCGGCACGCATGGTCTGCTGACGCCGAGCGAGCGGATGATTTCGCTGCAGGGCAATGTGGACTGGCACCGCTTCTGGCTCAGGGGCGGGCAGCGCACACAGGCCTTCCTGTGGGGGGAGACCGAGGCCACGCTGAAGGCGCAGTACGCACGCTGGCAGCAGATGGCCGAGCTCAAGCGCGCCGACGACGCCAGGCCTGACTGCGCGCGCAAGGGAGGGGGCCGTTAGGGTAGGGGTTCGTGCCGGTTGGAGTCTGATCCTGACACGCTTGTCACGGTCAGCTTCCTGACGCGACCTCGTACTCACGCTGATGGCCACAACAAGCCGCTCGTGACCGGCCGGTGTCATGTGGTCCGTTCGTGCGTCGGCTCGGCGCCTCAATGCGCTGATGACGCGCGTCAAGTTGGCCGTGTCAGGCTCAGGGCGGCCTCTGACGACCCAATGCTGTCGCTAGACTTGCCGAATCAAGCTCACGCTCAAGGGCAGGCCATGGCAAGTCCGAGACATATGACGAAGGTGCTCACGCTACCCGGCAACGGCAAAGTCGTGCACATCGACGAAAAGCTGTTGACCGGTATTCAGCGGCTCAACGAGTTGGGTTTCACAACAGAGTTCTGTTGCCAGGGCGGGCCTGGCCACGCCATCGCCTACATCGCCCTTGAGCCGGGCAGATGCTTCCCACCCGAGTTGCAGCGGGCTTGGAAAGGGGCGGGCTTCGAGGTCTACACGTCGCGGGTATACGCAACGGTCCCTCCCCAAGAGCAAGCGTCGGATGCCTGCATGTTGCAGGAGTCAGACACTCGGCCGCGCAAGAAGTCGAGCATGCAGTTTCCGCCTGAGCTTGTGCATGCATGGTTTGGCCCAGGGTGCATGGCCCCAGCGTCGCATGAACACGCTGCGCCCCTGACCGGCCGAGATCAAGAGGTGGCCGACAACTTCTGTCAAAGTCTGAACGACTGGGCGCAAGGACGGTTGGATGAGTCGGGGGCTTCTTATCGTCTCAGCGATCGGAGCCAGGGCAGCAGTGCATGTCTGCAGTGAGGACGGCCCAATCCCGGTGAGATCGGTCCTCGGCCGGCCGGTGTGGGCCACGGGCCTGCCGAGAAGCGAAGCGCCGCCACCGGCCAACCCCGGCCACAAGCTGCCCGCGGCGGCTGGCCGCAGAACGTTCAATCGTCAACGGCTCTCACGAAGTGCTGCATTCGGTGACGCGCGAATCAGGCGACAGACAGCACCAAGTGGCCCAGCGATGCACGCGCCGGCTTGACCTTGATCTCGATGTCGTACCCCAAACGATTGAGGCAATCCATCAATTTGCGTTCGGACAGGTTGGTGAAGTCGCCACGCAGCATGGCCGAGACCTTGGGTTGAGGGATCCCCATGCGGCTGGCCGCCTCGACCTGGGTGAGGCCGAGCTTGCGAGTGGCCTTGGTGATCTCGATCACCAGGCCGGACTTGATCTTGAGTCTGTGGGCATTGGGCAGGCCGAGGTCGGCAAAGACGTTGCCCGAGCCTGGTTCGACCTCGATGCCATCAACGATGCGTTTTGCCATCTCGCAGATCCTTTGCCAAGAGTTCGGCGAACTTGAGTCTCGCCCGGATGATTTCCAAGTCCTCTTTCGGCGTCGCGATCCCATGCTTGCTCTTCTTCTGGAAACAATGCAGGACGAACATTGCTTCCTCGAACTTCACGGTGTAGACCGCGCGATACGTGCCGCCGGCATCGTCTTCGACAATCTCCAGCACGCCGGCACCGCCGAAGCCCTTCATCACCTTCGCTGCGTCGTGTCGATCCCCGCGCTGGGCGAAATCCAAGGCATGACCGAAGAACTTCCGCACTTCCGTAGGAAGCGCCATCAGATCCTTCTTGCTGCTACCCAGCCAGATGAGCAACTTTTCGTCGGAGCGCACGACAGGGAATATACCTGAAATGGAATAGATCGCTCTCGGGGCGGCTTCATGGGCGTGTAACCGCTTCGCGGCACGCTTTCCGGAAAACCGGTCCGGGTCGGCAGGCGACAGAAGGGAGCGTGTCCTCAACGCCGCATAGCTGACGCCGGTGCCGCGCGGCCAGACAGCCGCCGTTCGCGGCCGGCACTGGACGGCCATCTGCTGTCGCCCACGGCAGGCAGCTCTAGGGTGAGCTGAAGATCATCGTCGCGATCATGGGCAGCCGGTGGACGAAAAGCTCATCGCGCACCTGGGACAGGAGCCACAGCCGCCGCCCAAGGCACCTGCGCGCGAGCCGGTGCCGCATTTCGCTGCCGCAGCTGCACCGGGGTGCCGCTGAGTAGCCCAACAGAGCTGGCGGAGCCCTGCTGCAGCCTTCAGCGGATGTCCGGCCGCCAGCTGGCGATCAGATGGTGCAGCGCTGTTGCGCTCTCGGCAGCGCGCAGCGCGGCCCTGAAACCGCGGTCCGATAACAGCTCAGCGGTTTCGGCCAGGATGTCCAGGTGGTGCTGTGTCGCCACGGTCGGCACGAGCAGGAACACGATCAGCCAGACGGGTTCATCGTCGGGAGCGTCGAAGGTCAACGGTTGCTGCACACGCAGTACCGCGGCCACAGGCTGCGTCAGCCCCCGGATGCGGGCGTGCGGGATTGCCACGCCATGCCCGAGCCCGGTCGAGCCCAGGCGCTCCCGCTCGAACAAACCGTCGTTCACCGCCCCGCGCGATAGGCCCTGCTGGCTTTCGAACAGCCGCGCCGCCATCTCGAAGACGCGGCGCTTGCTGGTGGCTTCGACCCCGAAGCACACGTTTTGGGCCGGCAGCAACCGCGCCAGACGGTTCGCCGGAGCCGCCGCCGGGGTTTCGCCGGCACCGAGCCCGGCTCCGTCACCTGCGCCTAGCCCTACCTTCGCAAGCCCATGTTTGGTTTGGATGGTCGCCCGGCCGCTGGGCCGCGTGAGTGCTGGGCTTTCGTTTGCTCGCCGCTTCGAGTATGCTACATGAACAAACATGCACATATTCGAACGAGAAGTTGG
>JACZKT010000455.1 GCA_014859905.1 Rubrivivax sp. | reverse complement strand
GGCCTGGAGCGGGTGCCGGTGCGCGCCGGCACCGTCATCTGCGACGCGCACGGCCGCAGGCTCGGCACCGTCACCAGCGGCACGCTGGCGCCCAGCGTCGACCAGCCCATCGCGATGGCCTACCTGCCCGTCACCCACGCGAAACCGCAGAGCGAGGTGTACGCCGAGGTGCGCGGCAAACGCCTGCCGATGCGCGTCAGCCCGCTGCCCTTCCATCCCCACCACTACCAGCGTTGACCCCGTCGACCCCCACACGAGGAGCCTACCGATGACCACCATGTACACGCCCGACCACGAGTGGGTCAACATCGAAGACCACGAAGCCGCCGTCGTCGGCATCACGCACCATGCTCAGGAGGCCCTGGGCGACGTGGTCTTCGTCGAGCTGCCCGAGGTCGGCCGCAGCTACAAGAAGGGCGAGGTCGCCGGCGTCGTCGAATCGGTCAAGGCCGCGGCAGATGTCTACATGCCGGTCAGCGGCGAAATCGTCGAGGTCAACGAAGCGCTGCGCGCCGACCCCTCGCTGGCCAACAGCGACCCGCTGGGCAACGGCTGGTTCTTCACCGTGCGCGTGGCCGACATGGCCGAGTTCGACCAGCTGATGGACCCGCCGGCCTACGACGCGCTGCTGAAGACGCTCTGAAACTGCCCGCGCCTGCCCGGAACCGAACCATGCTGATGTCAGCCCTGAAACCGCTCGGCGAGCTGGAAGACGCCGCCGAATTCTCCGCCCGCCACATCGGGCCCGACGCCGCCGACGAGCAGCACATGCTGTCGGTGATCGGTGCGGCGTCACGCCGCGCACTGATCGACGCCATCGTGCCGCGGACCATCGCACGCCGCCAGCCGATGGCGATCCCGGCGCCGCTGACCGAGGCGCAGGCGCTGGCCGAGCTGAAGGCGATGGCGGCGAAGAACAGGCTGCTCAAGAGCTTCATCGGCCAGGGCTATCACGGCACGCACACGCCCGGCGTCATCCTGCGCAACATCCTCGAGAACCCGGCCTGGTACACCGCCTACACGCCCTACCAGGCCGAGATCTCGCAGGGCCGCATGGAAGCGCTGGTCAACTTCCAGACCATGGTCTGCGACCTCACCGGCATGGCCATCGCCAACGCGTCGATGCTCGACGAAGCCACCGCCGCCGCCGAGGCCATGACGCTGGCCCGGCGCAGCGTGAAGAGCAGGAGCGACACCTTCGTGGTCGCCGGCGACTGCCATCCGCAGACCATCGAGGTCATCCGCACGCGCGCCGCGCCGCTGGGCCTGAAGGTGCAGCTGGCCAACTCGGCCGACGAGTGGAACCGGCTGCTCGACGCTGGCGACTACTTCGCGGTGCTGGCGCAGTTGCCGAGCACCGACGGCTCGATCCACGACCTGCGTGCCGATGCCGCACGCATCCACGCCCACCAGGCGGCCTTCGTCGTCGCCGCCGATCTGCTGGCACTCACCCTGGTCGTGCCGCCGGGCGAGCTGGGCGCCGACATCGCCCTGGGCACCACGCAACGCTTCGGCGTGCCGATGGGCGGCGGCGGCCCGCATGCGGCCTACCTGGCCTGCCGCGACGAATACAAGCGTTCGATGCCCGGCCGGCTGGTCGGCGTGAGCGTGGACGTGCACGGCGCGCCGGCCTACCGGCTGGCGCTGCAGACGCGCGAGCAGCACATCCGGCGCGAGAAGGCCACCTCCAACATCTGCACCGCGCAGGTGCTGCTGGCGGTGATGGCCGGCATGTACGCCGTCTACCACGGGCCCGCGGGCCTCAAGCGCATGGCCGCGCGCGTGGCCTCGTACACCGCGATCCTGGCCGCCGGATTGAAGGAACTCGGCTGGACGCTGGCCAGCGACACCGCCTTCGACACGATCACCGTGAAGACCGGCGCCGACACCGCAGCGCTGGCCGCACGCGCCGAAGCGGCCGGCATGAACCTGCGCCGCTTCCGCGAGTGGGGCGACTCGATGCTGGGCATCGCGCTGGACGAGACCACGACACGCGACGACATCACCGCGCTGTGGCAGGTGTTCGCCAGGCCGGGCCAGGCGCTGCCGGCGCTGGCCGACTACGAGAAGGGCATCGCGCCGCTGATCCCGGCGGCGCTGCGCCGCCACAGCGCCTTCCTCATGCACCCGGTGTTCAACACCCACCACAGCGAAACCGAGATGCTGCGCTACATCCGCAGCCTGGGCGACAAGGACCTGGCGCTGGACCGCAGCATGATCCCGCTGGGCTCGTGCACGATGAAGCTCAACGCCACCAGCGAGATGATTCCGATCACCTGGCCGGAGTTCGCGCAGGTGCACCCCTTTGCCCCACGCGAGCAGCTGGCCGGTTACTGGGAACTGAACGACCAGCTCTGCGCCTGGCTCGCGCAGGCCACCGGTTATGCCGGCGTGAGCCTGCAGCCCAACGCCGGCAGCCAGGGCGAATACGCCGGGCTGCTGGTGATCCGTGCCTGGCATGCGTCGCGCGGCGAGGGCCACCGCACCGTCTGCCTGATCCCCGAATCGGCGCACGGCACCAACCCGGCCAGCGCGCAGATGGCGGGCATGACGGTGGTGGTGGTGAAGTGCGACGCCATGGGCAACGTCGACATGGACGACCTGCGGGCGAAGTGCGAACAGCACAGCGCCCGGCTCGCCGCAGCGATGATCACCTACCCCAGCACGCACGGCGTGTTCGAGGTGCGTGTCAAGGAACTCTGCGCGCTGGTGCACCAGCACGGTGGGCGCGTCTATGTCGACGGCGCCAACATGAACGCGCTGGTCGGCGTGGCCGCACCGGGTGAATTCGGCGGCGACGTCAGCCACCTGAACCTGCACAAGACCTTCTGCATCCCGCACGGCGGCGGCGGGCCCGGCGTCGGCCCGGTGGCGGTGGTGGCCGACCTGGTGCCCTTCCTGCCGGCGCACCGCACGGCCGGCATCGGCGGTGAACAGTCCGTCGGCGCCGTGAGTGCGGCGCCGCTGGGCAACGCCGCCGTGCTGCCGATCAGCTGGATGTACTGCCGCATGATGGGCCCCGACGGCCTGCGCGACGCCACCGAGGTGGCGATCCTCAGCGCCAACTACGTCGCCGCGCGGCTGGCCGGCCATTACCCCGTGCTGTACAGCGGCGGCGATGCCACGCTCAAGGGCGGCGGCGTGGCACACGAATGCATCCTCGACCTGCGGCCGCTGAAGGACGCCACCGGCAAGGACAAGGGCATCTCCGCCGAAGACGTGGCCAAGCGCCTCATCGACTACGGCTTCCACGCCCCGACGCTGAGCTTTCCGGTGCCCGGCACGCTGATGGTGGAGCCGACCGAGAGCGAGCCACTGGTCGAGCTCGACCGTTTTTGCGACGCCATGATCGCCATCCGCGAGGAAATCTCGCGTGTCGAGCGCGGCGAGTGGCCCCGGGACGACAACCCTCTCAAACACGCGCCACACACCGCCGCAACGCTGCTGCAGGCCGAGTGGCCGCACCCGTACAGCCGTGAACAGGCGGCCTACCCGGTGGCGGGGCTGCGGCGGCAGAAGTACTGGGCGCCGGTGGGCCGTGTCGACAACGTCTGGGGCGACCGCAACCTGTTCTGCAGCTGCGTGCCCGTGAGCCAGGTCCAGGCCTGACGCCATGGTGGTGTCGGTCTTCGACATCTTCAAGATCGGCATCGGCCCCAGCAGCAGCCACACCGTGGGCCCGATGCGCGCGGCGCGGCTGTTTGCGCTGCGCCTGGTCCAGGAAGGGCTGCTGGAGCGCACGGCACGCGTGCAATCCCACCTCTACGGCTCGCTCGGCGCCACCGGCAAGGGCCACGGCAGCGACAAGGCAGTGCTGCTGGGCCTGGCCGGGCACGAGCCAGATGCGGTCGACGTCGACGCCGTGCCGGCGCTGCTGGCGGCCATCCGCAGCAGCGGGCGGCTGACCTTGCTGGGCCGGCATGAAGTGGTCTTTGCCGAGAAGGACGACCTGAAGTTCCACCGTCGCGAGGCCTTGCCCTTCCACGCCAATGGCCTGCGCTTCATCGCCTCTGATGCCGCGGGTGCCGAGCTCTGCAGCCGCGTCTACTACTCGGTCGGCGGCGGCTTCGTCGTCAGCGAGGAGGTCGCGGCCGACGGCGCCCGGCACAAGGTGATCGCGCCCGACACCACGGTGCTGCCGTTTCCCTTCCACAGCGGCGAGGAGTTGCTGCGGCGCTGCGGCAACCTCGGCGGCCCGATCGCCGCGGTCATGCGCCGCAACGAAAGGCACTGGCGCAGCGACGACGAGATCGACGCCGGCCTGCTGAAGATCTGGCGCGTCATGCAGGACTGCGTCGAGCGCAGCTGCCGCGCCACCGGCGTGCTGCCCGGCGGCTTCAAGGTCAGGCGGCGCGCCAAGGCGTTGCGCGAGGCGCTGACGGCGCGGCCCGAGCAGGCCCTGCGCGACCCGCTGCAGGTGCTCGACTGGGTCAACCTGTACGCACTGGCCGTGAACGAGGAAAACGCCGCTGGCGGCCGTGTCGTCACCGCGCCCACCAACGGCGCAGCCGGCATCGTGCCGGCGGTGCTGCACTACTACACGCGCTTCGCTCCCGGCGCGTCGGACGCGGGCGTCGTCGACTTCCTGCTCACCGCCGCGGCGATCGGCATCCTGTACAAGGAAAACGCCAGCCTCAGTGGCGCCGAGGTCGGCTGCCAGGGTGAGGTGGGCGTGGCCTGCAGCATGGCCGCAGGCGCGCTGTGCGCGGTGATGGGCGGCACCCCCGAGCAGGCCGAGAACGCCGCCGAGATCGGCATGAAGCACCACCTGGGCCTGACCTGCGACCCGGTGGGCGGCCTGGTGCAGATCCCGTGCATCGAACGCAACGCCATCGCCTCGGTGGGTGCCATCAACGCCGCGCGCATGGCGCTGCGCGGCGACGGCACGCACTTCGTGAGCCTGGACCAGGTCATCAAGACGATGCGCGAGACCGGCGCCGACATGATGACCAAGTACAAGGAAACGGCGCGCGGCGGGCTGGCGGTGAACATCGTCGAGTGCTGAGCTCAACATTCCAGCCGGTCAGCCGATATCTTGATGGCGTGGTCGGTGCCGCAAGGCCTGGCCGCCGAACCACCTCGCCCGCCTGCCCGCTCATGCCTGACACCTACCCGCCGGACCGCCCGACCCCGCGCTACAAGCTCGCCGCGCTCAGCATCGTGGGCGCGGCCATGGTCGCACTGCCGCTGGCCCAGGTGCTGCGCTACCAGGACACGGAATTGCAGGCAGCCTTGGCCGAGCAGGCCGGGCTCGACCCGGTGAGACGTGCGGTGGCCGTGCAACAAGGTTTGCTGGCCCACCGCGACGTCGCCGGCCAGGTGCTGCGCGGGCAGGTGGTGCTGGAGAACGAACGCCGCAAACGCCAGCACAAGGTCGACGAACGGGTGGTCGCGCTGGCCGGGGCGCTGGCGGTGGCTTCGGAGCGCACCCATGAAGAGTTCAGCGCGCTGCGCGACGACTGGGCGCTGCTGGCGCGCGATGTGCAAAAGCGCACGGTTTCGGCGTCGGAAAGTGACCTCGCGCACCGGCTGCTCGTGGAGCAGACGCTGCAGGTCATCGACTTCATTGCCGACGCCTCGGGCCTGGGCC
>JACZKT010000454.1 GCA_014859905.1 Rubrivivax sp. | reverse complement strand
GCGCCGCGCCGCGGCCGCCGGTCTCCGGCATCGCGCTGCTGCTGCGCGAAGCGCTGCTCAACCTGATCGACAACGCGATCCGCTACGCCGGCCGCGGCGCCAGCGTCACGGTGCGTGTGCGCGCCGAGGGCCAGGCGCTGCTGGTGGAGGTCGAGGACGACGGCCCGGGCTTGTCGGAGGTCGAGCGCGAGCATGTGTTCGAGCGTTTCGTGCGCGCCACGCCCGACGGCACCGGCTGCGGCCTGGGCCTGGCCATCGTGCGCGAGATCGTCGAACGCCATGCCGGAACGGTGAGCCTGCACCCGGTGCAGCCGCACGGGCTGCTGGCGCGTGTCAGCCTGCCCCTGCCTGCGGCACGCTGACGCGCCGGCTCGGCGTGCACCGCCGGCGGCGTTAACGAATCGTTAAACTGGGCGCATGAACCGTCGCTGCCTGCCCGGCTGGCGCCTTGCCGCCGCCCTGTTCACCACCTGCCTGCTGCCCCTGGCCGCCTGGGGCTTCGACCTGCAGGGGCACCGCGGGGCGCGCGGCCTGCTGCCCGAGAACTCGCTGGCCGGCTTCGAACGCGCCATCGCGCTGGGCGTGACGACGCTCGAGCTCGACATCGCGATCACGAGCGACGGCGTGCTGGTGATACACCACGACCGCGAACTCAACCCTGATGTCGCGCGCGACGCCAGCGGCCGCTGGATCGAAAAGGCGCCCGGCCCGATCCACGCCATGAGCTGGGCCGATCTGCAGGCCTACGACATCGGCCGGCTGAAGCCGGGCACACCCTACGCTGCCCGTTATGCCGAACAGCAGGCGATCGACGGCACGCGCATCCCGCGCCTGTCCGAGCTGTTTGCACTCGTCAGGCGCCTGGACAAGCAGCGCATCCGCTTCGCGATCGAGACCAAGCTGAGCCCGCTGGCCCCTGGCGAGACGCCGCCTGCCGAGGCCTTTGCCACCGCGCTGGTCGACGAGATCCGCCAGGCCGGCATGCAGCAGCGTGTGCAGATCCTGTCCTTCGACTGGCGCACCCTGCAGGTGGTGCAGCGCATCGCGCCGGAGATGCCCACGGTGTACCTCACGGCGCAACAGGACTGGATCGACAACATCGGCGCCGGCCGGCCCGCAGGCTCGCCGTGGACCGCAGGCATCCAGTTCCGCGACCACGGTTCGGTACCCGGGATGATCCGCGCGGCCGGCGGGCAGGTCTGGTCGGTGTTCCACGGCGATCTCGACGCGGCCAAGGTGCGCGAAGCGCATGCGCTGGGCTTGAAGGTGCTGGCGTGGACGGTCAACGACGCCGCGCTGATGCGGCGCCTGATCGACCTCGGCGTCGACGGCCTCGTCACGGACCGGCCCGACATTGCGCAGGGCGTGCTGCGCGAGCGGGGCATCACGCCGCAGTGAGAGCCTGA
Source organism: Rubrivivax sp. (assembly GCA_014859905.1). GTDB lineage: Bacteria > Pseudomonadota > Gammaproteobacteria > Burkholderiales > Burkholderiaceae_C > Rubrivivax. The sequence continues at coordinate 240 of JACZKT010000454.1, read as the reverse complement.
GACGGAGCTGCAGGCCATCGATTGGAAGTGGGCTGCCCGCTCGCGGCCCGTTGCGGACGTTGCCGGGTGTGCGCTTTCTGCGCTCGACGTTTTGTGCGGGTCGCGGCAGGCGGTGCCCGGCGGGGGCGCTGACTGTGGCGGTCGGTGCTGCGCACCGACTCCCCTGCGCTGCTCGCCTTGAGGGGGTGCCGCATAACTCGCTTCGTTCGCTGCGCTCACTGCGCTCAAACAGGATGCGGC
>JACZKT010000453.1 GCA_014859905.1 Rubrivivax sp. | reverse complement strand
GCGCATCGCAAGCCGCTGGTGTCGGGCGCGGCCATCGGCTGGGACGCACAAATCTCGGTCTACGACACGCGCCAGCCGCAGGCGCCCTGCTACGCCTGCCTGTTCCCGCCGCAGGCCGCGTCCTCGACGGCGGCCTGCGGCGGGAACAGGCAGGCGTAGCAGGGCGCCTGCGGCTGGCGCGTGTCGTAGACCGAGATTTGTGCGTCCCAGCCGATGGCCGCGCCCGACACCAGCGGCTTGCGATGCGCGACGCAGGCGGCGTTGATGGCATGGCGGGTGCGGAAGTTGTCGGTGCAGTCCAGCACCACGTCGGCCTGCGGCACCAGTTGGTCGAGCAGCTCGGCATCGGCACGGCGCACCAGGGCGCGCAGTTGCACGTCGGGGTTGATGGCGGCCACGGTGGCGCCCACCGAATCGGCCTTGGGTTGGCCGACGCGCGAGATGTTGTGCGCGATCTGGCGTTGCAGGTTCGTGAGGTCGACATCGTCGTGGTCGACCACCGTGATGCGGCCCACCCCCGCGGTGCCCAGGTACATCGCCACCGGCGAGCCCAGCCCGCCGGCGCCGATGACGAGCGCGTGCGAGCGCAGCAGGCGCTGCTGGCCTTCGACGCCGAAATCGTCGAGCATCAGGTGGCGTGCGTAGCGCAGCAGTTGCTGGTCGTTCATGCGGCATCGAAGAAGCGAAAGCCCGCCGGGCGGCGGGCTTCGGGGCGGCTGTGCCGGGCCTACTTGGCGGAGGTGGCCGGCGCTTCGGCGCGGCGCTCGACGGTCTTGCTGGCCAGCACCGGCCTGCCGCGCAACTGGTTCAGCGCCTGCTGCAGCGGGAAGTCTTCGGCGCTGCCGAATTCAGGCAGGGGCTTGACCGGCTCCTTGGTCCTGGCCATCTGCTCCTCGAGCTTGGTGCGCGCGAGTTCGCGCGCCTTCTCGCGCACCGGGTCCTTGGCCTCGTCGGCGCCCTGCAGGTGCTTGTCGAGGTCGGCCTCGCGCATGCGCAGGGCGGCGAAGACATTGCCTTCGAGGGTTTCGTCGAGCCAGACGTCGGGCTCGATGCCCTTGGCCTGGATCGAGCGCCCGCTGGGGGTGTAGTAACGCGCGGTGGTGATCTTCAGCGCGGTGTCGGCCGGCAACGGGCGGATGGTCTGCACCGAGCCCTTGCCGAAGGTCTGCGCGCCCATGATCGTGGCGCGCTTGTGGTCCTGCAGCGCACCGGCGACGATCTCGCTGGCCGACGCCGAGCCCTCGTTGACCAGCACCACCAGCGGCACGCTCTTCAGCGCCGCGGGCAGGCGGCGCAGCGGGTCGGCGCCGCCGCGGCGTGCGTAGTACTCGGCGCTGGCGCGGAAGGTGGCGCGCGACTCGGGCAGCTGGCCGTTGGTGCTGACCACCACCACGTCGGCGGGCAGGAAGGCCGCCGAAAGCGCCACCGCGCCGTCGAGCAGGCCGCCGGGGTCGTTGCGCAGGTCGAGCACCAGGCCCTTGAGCTTGGGATCTTCCTTGTACAGCTCTTCGACCTTGCGCACGAAGTCGTCGACCGTGCGGTCCTGGAACTGGCTCACGCGCAGCCAGCCGTAGCCGGGTTCGACCATGCGCGCGCGCACGCTCTGCATGCGGATCTCTTCACGGATGATGGTCACCGGGAAGCTGCGGCTCTCGGACTTGCGGAAGACGGTGAGGACGACCTTGGTGTTGGGGTCGCCGCGCATGCGCTTGACGGCCTGGTCCACCGTCATGCCCTTGACCGGGGTTTCGTCGATGCGGGTGATGAAGTCACCGGGTTTGAGGCCGGCGCGAAAGGCCGGCGAGCCTTCGATCGGCGAGACGACCTTGACGAGGCCGTCTTCCATGCCCATCTCGATACCGATGCCGACGAACTTGCCGCCGGTGGCCTCGCGGAATTCCTTCCAGGTCTTCTTGTCCAGGTATTGCGAATGCGGGTCGAGACCGGCCACCATGCCGGCAATGGCGTCGGAGATGAGCTTCTTCTCGTCCACCGGCTCCACGTACTCGGACTTGACGCGGTCGAAGACGGCGGCCAGTTGCTGCACCTCTTCCAGCGGCAGCGGTGCCAGCGCGCTGCGCGCCACGGCCTGCAGTTGCATGGTGGCAAGCGCCCCTGCCACCACTCCCACGGCCAGTATTCCGGCAACCTTCAGTTTGGCACCCATCTTGGACGCGCCTTTCGCGGAGCATGAAAAAACCGAACGATCAGTATAGGACCGCACCCGCGTTTCGAGTCGGCTGGGCGCGGAAAGTTGCACCCCGCGGTCGTGTGGATTTGGGCACCCGGCCCGAGCTCTCACGCCTGGTCGGCGGCGCGGGAAAAAGTGACGACGTGGTCGACCTCGGCGCGGATGCCGATCCACTCGCCCACCTCGTGGTCGTGGTGTGAAGGCACGTGGGCCAGCACGCGTTCGCCGCTGTCCAGCCGCAGCGTGAGCAGGAATTCGCTGCCGCGGAAGGCCTTGCGCTCGATCATCGCGCGCACCGGGCTGGTGTCGTCGTGCACGATGTCGTCGGCGCGCAGCAAGACGTCGCATACGCCGTCGGGATAAGCCTCGGGCAGCGGGCAGCCGGCGATATCGTGCAGCTCACCCAGAGGCGTGTGCACGCAGGGGCCGCCGGCACAGGCGACGATCTGTGCCGGCGCGAACACGCCGTGGCCGATGAAATGCGCCACGAAGCGTGTCGCCGGCCGGTGGTACAGGGTGTAGGCGTCGTCCCACTGCTCCAGCCGCCCCTTGTGCATGACGCCGATCACGTCGCCGACGGCGAAGGCTTCCAGCTGGTCGTGGGTGACGAGCAGCGCGGTGGTGCCGCTTTCCTTCAGAATCACCCGCACCTCCTGCGCCAGGCGTTCGCGCAGGTCGACGTCGAGGCTGGAGAAGGGCTCGTCCAGCAGCAGCAGCCTGGGTGCAGGCGCCAGCGCGCGCGCCAGCGCCACGCGCTGCTGCTGGCCGCCTGAGAGCTCGTGCGGCGCGCGCTTGGCGGCGTGCGCCAGACCCACCAGGTCCAGCATCTGCTGCAC